>JAQTZZ010000047.1 GCA_028687545.1 Candidatus Wallbacteria bacterium | reverse complement strand
TCTGATCACATGGGATTGAGGACGAATTGACGAACTTTAGCCTGACTCCGGCTCAGAAGATGATTCAAAGGATTGTCAGAGATTTTGCGCAGAAAGAAGTGGAGCCGCTGGCAAGCATCATCGATGAGGAAGAACGCTTTCCATACGAAACTGTAGAAAAGATGGCAGCGATGAATCTTCTGGCTGTGATTGTACCAAGAGAATACGGTGGAGCTTCAGCAGATGCTTTGAGTTACATCATCGCCGTGGAAGAGCTTTCCAAGGTCTGTGCTTCTACAGGAGGAATTTTAGCTGCTCTGAATTCCCTGTTCTGTTATCCTCTGACAAAATACGGCACTGAAGAACAGAAACATAAATTTCTGACACCCATCACCAAAGGAAAAAAACTCGGTGCCTTTGCCCTGACTGAGCCGGAAGCAGGTTCGGACGCCATCCGTCAGGACACGACCGCAATTCCTGACGGCGACAATTACGTCATCAACGGCACCAAGATCTTCATTTCCGGCGGAGACATCGCCGATTTCGTGATCGTATTCGCCAAAGTAGTGCCCAACCGTAAGAAACTGCGAGGCAGGATCACAGCCTTCATTGTGGAAAAGGGAATGCCTGGTTTTTCCACAGGCACCAAGGAAAAAAAGCTTGGGATCCGGGCTTCAGGCACTTCGGAACTGGTTTTTGAAGACTGCGTTGTGCCTCGCGAAAATATTCTGGGAGAAGTTGCACAGGGGTTTGAGATTGCCATGGACGTCCTGGACAACGGCCGCATTTCAATCGGCGCCCAGGCCTTAGGGATCGCAACAGGAGCTTTCGAAGCTGCCACAAAATATTCCAAGGAAAGAAAACAATTCGGTCAACCGATCTGCAAATTTCAGGCTATTCAATGGATGCTGGCGGATATGTCCACCCAGATCGAAGCAGCCCGTCTGCTGGTTTACAAAGCCGCCATTTACAAAGACGAAGGCCGGCCCCTGAGCATGGTTTCCGCCCAGGCCAAGCTCTATGCCTCAGAAGTCGCCATGCATACTACCACCAAGGCCATTCAGATCCACGGCGGATACGGATACATGAGAGACTATCCGCTGGAACGCTATTTCAGGGATGCCAAGATCACCGAGATTTATGAGGGAACATCTGAAATCCAGCGGCTGGTGATCGCCAGCAATTTACTGAAAGGATAAACGGATGAAGGTCAAAATCATCGCCGAAAAGTGCGTCGGCTGCCGCCAGTGCCTGCGTCCCTGCATGTATGGTGCGATCGAGATCATCAATAATAAAGCAGTGATCAACCAGAAATGCACCAATTGCGGGGCCTGCATCAGCACATGCAAATTCGCCGCCATCGCCTATGAAGGCGTGATCCAGAATAAACCAGCCCGCGATTTTTCCGACCATAAGGGAGTACTGGTAGTCGGCGAGCAGCTGGAAGGAAAACTGAAGCATGTAAGCCTGGAACTGCTCGGAAAAGCCCGTGAATTAGCCGCCTTGCTCGGGGAAACATCCAGTATGGTCGTGATGGGACACAAGCTTGCCAAGATCCGGGATGAAGTATTGCATTACAACCCGGACAAGCTTTATCTGATCGACAACCCCTTGCTGGAGAATTATCAGACTGATGTCTATTTAAAGGCTTTGCTGCAGCTGATCAAGGAAGTAAAACCGGCGATCGTCCTGTTCGGGGCAACTCATAATGGGCGCGATCTGGCTCCGCGAGTGGCCAGCACCCTTTACTGCGGACTTACGGCTGACTGCACTGAACTGGACATAGACCCCGAAGAAAAAATCCTGCTTCAGACCCGACCGGCTTTCGGCGGGAATATAATGGCCACGATCATTTCTCCGAATCACAGGCCGCAAATGGCTACAGTACGTCCAAAAGTGATGAAAATGCCCGAACACAGCGCAGAAATTTCCGGTAGTGTGATTGAATTCAATGTCATTCTTAAAAAAGAAGACATGCGCACCAGAATCAGGAAAGTCGTGAGAGAAGCAATCCACCATGTTAATCTCGAAGAAGCCCAGGTGATTGTTTCCTTCGGACGCGGCATCGGCGATAAAGCCAACATCAAGACCATCGAAAAGCTGGCTCAGGTTTTAAACGCGGAAATCGGCGCTTCCCGCTCAGTCGTAGACAAAGGATTCATCGGCAAGGAACATCAGGTAGGGCAGACTGGAAAAACTGTGCGGCCGAAGCTGTATATAGCCTGCGGGATATCAGGGGCGATCCAGCATCTGGCCGGTATGAGCAGTTCCGAAGTGATCATCGCCGTGAATAAAGATCCAAATGCACCGATCTTTCAAGTGGCGACATTTGGGATTCTGGGAGATCTCCACAAAATAGTTCCTGCACTGACGGATGAGTTCCGCAAATATCTCAAGGAAACTGAATAGGAGGGATGATGAAAGTTGCTCTGCTGTTTCCCGGACAGGGTTCACAATATGTAGGAATGGGAAAGGATTTTTTTGATACCTATCCCGAAGTCCGCGACGATTTTGAGAAAGCCTCTGAAGTCCTGGGTTTTGACCTTGCCAGACTCTGTTTCGAAGGTCCTGAAGACAAACTGAAGCAGACGCAGAATACACAGCCTGCTCTTCTGACAGTGGAATACGCGATGTACAGGCAGTTTTCACGCCACTTTGATAGTTTCAGCGCAGCAGCCGGGCACAGCCTGGGAGAATATTCAGCCCTGCTTGCAGCCGGCGTCTTCTCATTCCGAGATGCTGTCGCGCTCGTTCGTAAACGTGGTGAATTCATGGCTGAAACCCGCAACGGAAGCCTGGTAGCCTGCATGGGTCTTTCCAACGAAGTTGTCTGGGATCTCTGCCGTAAACTTTCTGAAAACGGGGTAATCTCTCCCGCACTCTTTAACGCTCCCGGTCAGGTAGTCGTTGCCGGCGAAGTCCCGGTACTGGAAGAATTCATAAAAAAAACCGAAAGCATCGAAGGCGCCAGGGCCACCATGCTCAAAGTCAGCGGCCCTTTCCACTGCTCCCTGCTGGATTCTGCCTCAGGAAAACTTTCCGCCCAGATGAGCCATCTGTTGATGAATCGCCCCAGCCTGACGGTTTTCGCAAATGTCAGCGGCGAACCGAGCGACGATGTCAACGAAATCAGGGAAAACCTCACCCGCCAGGTTAACAGCCCGGTATTCTGGACCAAGTGTGTTGAAAATTTGTGTTCCCGCGGATATAATACCTTTGTTGAAATCGGCCCGGGCAATGTGCTGAAAGGTCTGGTCCGCAAGATCAACCGTGAAGCTAAAGTCTTCAATGTGAGCAAAGTGGAAGATATCAGAAAAGTCTCCCAGGAACTTGAAGATAAAAACAATGAAACAGAGATGGAGAGACAATGAGACTGCAGGGCAAATCCGCGATCATCACGGGATCAGGGAGAGGCATCGGTAAGGAGATTGCGATCCGGTTCCTGGCCGAAGGGGCCAGAGTCATGCTCTCAGACGTGATGGAAGGACCGCTTTCCGAGACTGCGCTGGAACTAAAGAGCGCAGGCGGGACAGTCGAGTTTACAGTCTGCAATGTCATCAACTCCGATGACGTCGGAAGGCTTGTCGAAACTACGGTACAGAAATTCGGAGGTCTCGATATCCTTGTAAACAACGCAGGCATCACCCGGGATAACCTGCTGCTGCGGATGAAAGAAGAGGAATGGGATCAGGTACTGGACATCAACCTGAAAGGCGCATTTCTCTGCAGCAAGCTCTCTCTGAAACACATCCTGAAATCAAGCGGTTCGATCATAAACATCTCTTCCATCATCGGGATGATGGGTAACGCCGGACAATGCAACTACTCGGCATCCAAGGCAGGTTTGATTGGCCTGACTAAATCTCTGGCGCGTGAAATCGCTAAAAAGGGTGCCAGGGTCAATGCCATCGCCCCTGGTTTCATCAAGACCGCCATGACGGATGCCTTACCTGAGCAGGTTAAAAATGAAATGCTTGCCGCTATCCCGCTAGGTCGCTTCGGAAGTCCCTCGGAAATCGCTGCAGCCGCGGTTTTCCTCGCTGGAGAGGAATCGAAATACATTACCGGTCAGGTCTTGCAGATTAACGGAGGAATGTATATGTGATCCGGACCTGCAGGTTCGGAATCTTTAATAAGACAACTGTAATTTCCCGTAAATATGCGGGTGCAAACCAAGGAGGTTCAAATGGCCACGTTTGATGATGTAAAAAAGGTAGTAGCTGAACAGCTCGGCGTCGACGAATCGGAAATCACGAAAGAAGCTTCTTTCGTGGATGATCTTGGCGCAGACTCCCTGGACCTGGTCGAACTGATCATGAGCCTGGAAGAGAAATTCGGGATCGAGATTCCGGACGAGGAAGCCGAGAAAATCAAGTCAGTCAAAAACGCTGTCGATTATATCGATTCGCACAAGTAACCGCTTGTCGGACAATCGGTCCGATCGAGGCTGTCCGTTGGATCGCTTCCGGTGATTGTCTGTGCTGCCGGTGAAACTTCTCTTGCCTCTGCGGTTCAGAGAATGTTTTAATGGATGTTCTTGATTATAGTGGCATTAATACCCCAAGAGCCTCTAACCTTAAGGCAAGAGGCTCATAGCATTTCGGGAGGAACTTATGATGCGACGCGTGGTGATCACCGGAATTGGAGTAATCAGCCCCTTCGGAACAGGCAACGATGTTTTCTGGAATTCACTTTCCGCTGGAATCAGTGCGACCCGCCGCATCCAGAGCTTTGATCCGTCCAACCATGACTCTCAGGTGGCCGGTGAAGTACTGGACTTCAACCCTGAAAATTTTGTGGAAAGAAAAGAAGTCCGCCGTCTGGACAGATTCTCACAATTTGCAGTAGCAGCCGGAAAACTGGCGCTTGCCGATTCCCGGATTAAGCCCGAGAATTTAAATCCGGAACGCTCCGGAGCCATCCTGGGCACCGGTATCGGCGGTATCAGCACACTCGAAGCCCAGTGCAGAGTGCTGATGGAAAAGGGACCTTCAAAAGTCAGCGCCTTTCTCGTACCCATGATGATTTCCAACATGGCCTCAGGCAATCTGGCAATCTACCTCGGCCTCAAAGGCATCAACTATATCATCGCCTCAGCCTGTGCTTCAGGCACTCATGCCGTAGGCGAGGCTTTCCATAAAATCAGAGATAATCAGGCAGACCTGATCTTTTCAGGTGGTGTCGAAGCGGCAATCACGCCTTTGACTGTAGCCGGATTCGGATCCATGAAAGCTCTGTCCACCTGTAACGACAAACCTGAGACCGCTTCCAGGCCGTTCGAGCTCCACCGCAACGGTTTCGTGATCGCCGAAGGTGGAGCTGTGTTGATTCTGGAAGAACTGGAACTGGCAAAGAAACGTGGCGCCAGGATCTATGCCGAAATAGCAGGCTACGGCGCTACTGATGACGCTTTCCATATCACACAGCCTGCTCCGGAAGGCGAGGGCGCATGCAGGGCTATGAAATTGACGCTCTCTGATGCGCATTTATTACCGGAAAATATCGAATATATCAATGCGCACGGTACTTCCACCCATTACAACGACCTCAATGAAGCCAGAGCCATCAAGTCCCTGTTCGGCGAGCATGCCAAAAAGCTTAAAATCAGCTCCAATAAGTCCATGATCGGGCACCTGCTCGGTGCTGCCGGTGCCGTGGAAGCGGCGGCAACCGCCCTTACCCTTCTCCACGGCCTGATTCCACCTACCATCAACTACAATCAGCCTGACCCTGAATGCGACCTGGACTTTGTACCTAACAAGGCTATTGCCATACCCGTGAAAACAGCGATTTCCAATTCATTCGGATTCGGCGGGCACAATGCCTGCCTGGCATTCAAGAAATACGAATAAAATAATAGAGGGTTAAATGGAGAGCGAACGCATCGTTGCTTTTTTTGGCTGTTTCGTCCTGATATTTGTCGCCTGGCTGATGTCCGACAATAGGAAAATGATCAACTGGCGCGTGGTTTACGGAGGCACTGCCCTGCAGTTCATCTTTGCCTGGATCGTGCTGAGAACTGACACAGGCCGCGCCTTTTTCGAATTCATGAACGATGTGATCATGAAGCTCCTGGATTTCACTGCCGAAGGTTCCAAATTCGTGTTCGGCTCCCTGATCACCAATGTAAGCGGTTTCGGTTTCATCTTTGCTTTTCAGGTGCTGCCCACCATCATTTTTTTCTGCTCCTTCATGACAGTGCTCTATTATCTCGGCGTGATGCAGGTGGTGGTAAAATTTTTCGCCTGGATCATGGCCAAAACCATGCAGACAAGCGGCGCTGAAACCTTATCCGCCTCAGCCAATATTTTCATGGGCCAGACTGAAGCCCCCCTGCTCGTCAAACCTTTTATCGAAAAAATGACCATGTCTGAATTGATGTGCGTAATGACTGGAGGCATGGCCACCATTGCAGGCAGCGTGATGGCAGCCTATGTGGGCCTGCTGCGCGAGTCTTTCCCTACCATCGCAGGCCACCTGCTGGCTGCCTCCATCATGAGCGCGCCCGCAGCCATGGTGATGTCCAAACTGATGGTTCCTGAAACCGGAAAACCTGTCACACAGGGCACCATGGAAGTCAAAGTGGAGCAGCTGGATGTGAATGTGATCGACGCCGCGGCACGCGGTGCAGGCGAAGGTCTGGGCCTTGCTCTCAATGTAGCAGCCATGCTGATGGCCTTCATTTCCCTGATCGCCATGGTCAATTACCTGCTGATGTCAGCAGGCGACGGCATCAACCGCCTGATCGGCAAGGATCCTCATGTCCTGGTCCTGAGCGAAGAAATCGCGCCTGCTGAAGCTGAAAGCCTGACCGGCCAGCAGATCACCCTGGCCCTGGAAAAACCCCAGTATGGCGCTCAGAAACTGATGATCTTCCAGGGAACGATCAAAGCCATTAAGGGGACTCAAATCCAGATCAATGAAAATCTCTATGCAGATCGGCAGGAAAAAATCAGCTATTCCATCACCAAAAACGGAGCCGCAGTGAAAGCTTCTTCCTGCAGTTTTTCCGGAGCCTGGAAATTCTCAATGGAAGTGATCTTCGGCTTCCTGCTTGCGCCTCTTGCCTGGCTGATGGGCACACCCTGGAAAGACGCCATGGCTGTAGGCTATCTGATCGGCGAAAAAACAGTTCTGAACGAATTTGTGGCATATCTGCATTTCGGGGATCTGATGAAGAATGTGGCAGACCTCTCGGACAGGGCTAAATTAGTAATCACATATGCACTCTGCGGATTCTCCAATTTCAGTTCCATTGCCATCCAGATCGCAGGGATCGGCGGACTGGCTCCTTCCAGAAAACACGACCTGGCAAAGCTCGGCCTGCGAGCCATGATCGCAGGCTCGCTGGCCTGCTTCATGACAGCGGCCATCGCCTCAGTCCTGTTCTGAAATCTCAAAAACAACATCTGTCTTTTTTCAATAAGGGAGCCGTCATGGCTCCCTTATTTTCGCCCGATTCGCCCGTTTGAGTCGTATGATTATCAGCTTTGGCAAATTCCGCTTAGTTTCTGACTGACTGTGCCACGCCCTTCAGCTCGGCCTGCAGAAAATTGCAGAAAGCGCTGATGTTGCGGTAATGATCTTCATTGGATTCGTCAGTGCGGATGAGGTCTGCGAGTATGTATTGCGCACGCCTGATGCGGTTGGTTGCTTTAACAGCCAGCTCCCTGATATTTTCATCGATTCTCTGATTGTTCATCTTGCCCTCCGTAAAATTTATTGATGAAATTGTATTAGCTATTCCCGTGCCAGTTTTACAGATCGTCTGAAACCGGGTTAAATTCCGATCAGCCAATTTAAGGATTCGGATATCGATCAACATTTGATGATCAGATAATGATTGACTGGGGAAACCGGTGGTGGAAGAATCGCAATCAATCTGAAGCAGCAACAATTGGTTAACTGGTTGAAGATGCAGATTTGAACTTGTCGTGCCAGTCCGGATATCATCAAGAGCATGATAAAAAATTCATTCCTGAAAGCGTACAGTTTTTCCATTTGCCTGATCATCTCAATCGTCATCGGCTCAATTATCGGCCTGATAATGAAGGAAAAGGCTGAAGTCCTCAAACCACTTGGCGATATTTTCCTCAACCTCTTGTTCACCATTGTCGTTCCAATGGTGTTTTTTTCCATCTCCTCGACAGTGGCCAAGATGAGCGATATGAAACGCCTGGGGAAAATCATCGGCTGGATGGTCGTGGTCTTTGTCGTGACCGGGCTGATCTCTGCTGTCATCATGCTGATCGGCGTCAATCTATACCCGCCGACCCAGGGCAACAAAATTGCCATGGACCAGCCTGTAAATATCGAAAAAATATCGCTGAGTCAGCAGCTGGTCAGAACCCTTACTGTACCGGATTTCAATGAGATTTTTTCCAAGAAAAGCATTTTCCCTCTGATCGTCTTCTCCTTCATGATCGGCCTGGCTGCTTCTGCCGCAGGGCCGCTGGCTAAACCTTTCGCGGATTTTCTGATCTCAGGAAACGAGGTCATGACCAAGGCGATCGGGTATGTGATGCTCTACGCTCCAGTGGGGCTTGGAGCCTATTTCGCCTATCTGGTGGGAACCTTCGGGACACAGCTGTTCGGTTCATACATCAGGGCAATGGCTCTTTATTATCCGCTTTCCATAGGATATTTCGCCATAGTCTTCACCTTCTATGTCTGGCTTTCCGCCGGCATGAAAGGGCTCAAAGCCTTCTGGGCCAACATTCTCCCGTCGGCATTGACTGCATGGGGTACAGGCAGCGGCCTGGCCACTCTGCCGATCAATCTGGAAGCAGCCAAGAAAATGGGTCTTCCCAACGACATCCGTGAAGTCGTCGTCAATATCGGCGCGTCGGTGCACAGCGACGGTTCTTCGCTGGCCGCAGTGATGAAGATGGCTCTGCTGTTCGGCCTGTTCGGCATCCCGTTTTCAGGAGTTCAGACAGTATTCCTGGTGCTGGCAGTGGCCCTGCTCTGCGGAACCGTCATCAGCGGAATCCCTTCCGGCGGAATGCTGGGTGAAATTCTGATCATCACGATATTCGGCTTTCCGCCTGAATCCATGCCAATCATCACCATGCTCGGCCAGCTCGTCGATCCTCCGGCGACCATGATCAATGTGGTGGGCGACAATGTCTGCGGCATGCTGGTTGCCAGAGTGGTCAACGGCCCGGACTGGATGGAAAAGGAATTCGAGGCTAGGAAGATCTCTGCAGAAGTTTGAATAACCAATCAAAACCGAAGTTATCGCAGCATTTCCAGCAGCACACCTGCTGTGACCGCCGCTCCGATCACACCTGACACGCTTGCTCCCAGGGCGTGCATCAGGAGGAAATTCTGCGGGTTCTCCTCCTGCCCTACTTTCTGAACCACCCGGGCCGAGATGGGGACGGCCGACACTCCTGCCGCTCCGATCAGGGGATTGATTCTATCCGCGCCGAACAGATTCATCAATTTGCAAAGCAGTATTCCACCTGCTGTGGCGAAGCTGAAAGCCACAGTGCCCAGTGCGAGAATTTTGAGCGTGGCAATGTTCAGGAAGGTCTCGGCACGCATAGTGGTACCGACTGCCGTACCCAGAAAAATCGTCACAATGTTGATCAGCTGATTCCTGGCAGTGTCAGCCAGTTTTTCCGCGCATCCGGCTTCCCGCATCAGATTTCCCAGCATCAGCATTGAAATCAGGGCGGATACTGCAGGAACAATATACAAGCAGACCAGTGTGACCACTATTGGGAATAAAATGCGCTCCTGCCGTGACACTTCCCTGAGCGGCTTCATCATTATCATCCGCTCGCGGCTCGTTGTCAGAAGCCGCATGATGGGAGGCTGGATCAGCGGAATCAATGCCATGTAGGAATAAGCGGCTACAAGGATCGGTGCGAGAAGATGAGGAGCCAGCTTGGCTACGGTGAAAATCGTGACAGGTCCGTCCGCTCCGCCGATGATGCCTATGGACGCCGCCTCGCGAGGCGTGAAGCCTAGAAGCATGGCGCAGAGCATGGTAATGAATATACCGGATTGTGTCGCTGCACCCAGCAGAAATATTCTGGTATTGGCGATCAGAGGCCCAAAATCGGTCATTGCTCCGATTCCAAGGAAAATCAGGGGCGGGAAGATTACAAGTTTGACTCCGTGATAAAGGTAATAAAATAATCCGAATGATTTTCCCGGACCTGGATGGATTTCAGCAGGATAAACTTCCTCGATCAGAAGGCGATTCAGTAAGAATTGTTTTTCCGCAGTAAGATTCGTATGAGCCAGTTTCAGCGTTTCCGGGTTAAGCTGATAGTCTTTAAAAATATCCTCATCAAAAAGAGTAGGGCCGTTCAGAAGATTATTAAGCTCAGACAGCAGGTTGAGTTCGAGTTGCACATCAGGCGTCCCGCCGCCAGTGAAAACAGCTATCTTGTTTTGCAAATCTTCCGAAAAATATCGCTTTAAGTATCTCGAAAATTGTTCGTTCTGATCATTCAGCCTGCTGATAAGCGCAGTGGAATTTATAAGGTCGGATCTGTAAAAATAACCGTCATAGGTAAGGCAGTTGTTTGGAATATTGGCGGTCAGGGCGCCAAAACCAATCGGCAGCAGAAGAAGCGGCTCGAAATGCCTGGCTACTGCCAGATAAATCAGCAGTAATCCTACTCCAAGCATTAAAAGCTGATCCGGAGTTGAATTGCAGAATCCGGTTTGACGGAAAAACACACCCGGATATCTAAGAATGTCCATTATTCCTGTTTCACTAAAGGTTGTCCTGAGAGGATTTTTTCAATTCTTCCAGATAAAACTCTATTAATTTCTGAAAAATGGCTACGATCAAAGGGCCGTAAAAGATTCCCATTACTCCGAAAATTTTGATTCCCGAGAGAATCGCAACCAGAATCAACCCTGTGTTGAGTTTGAGGTGATCACTGATGAAATATGGTTTGATGACATTGTCGATTCCTGAGACCACTATAAGGCAATAGAGAAGAAACAGGATTCCGGCAAGATAATATTCCATGTAAATCAGATAACAAAGCCCGGGTCCCCAGACAATGAATGTCCCGAAAAATGGAATGAATGATAAAAATCCTCCGATCACACCGAAAAAGACAGGTCTGGGCAGGGAAAAAAAATAAAATCCAAGACCCAGCAGCAGCCCCTGGACAAGTGCTGTAACTGTATTGCCTACAACAATTCCTTTGGCAAGACCTCTGAAAATCGAAAAAATCTCCACTTCATCCCTGGTTCTCAGAGGGGATATTTTTATCAATACCGCACCAAGCCGACCGGCGTCATTGAGCAAGAAAAAAATTCCGATCAGAAGCACGAGCAGGTTGACTAAGAAAAGCAGGGCATTGCCAAAAATATTTTTAGCTGTCCCGACTGCATAGGACGAGATGTTTTTCAATGCAGGCAGCAAGTATTCGCGGATTGACTTTTCCAGATTAATGCTCATCCCAGGAATGTAGTTTCCAAGCAGTTTATTCAATTTAACCTGTTTGGAGTTGATTTCCGACACGGTCGGAAGATCAGAAATCTTTTCTGAAATTTCACCCTGAATCTGAGTATAAAGTTCACCGGCCTCGTTTATAAATACTGAGATCACGCTCACGAGCGGAATCAACACCAGAAAAATAGTCAATAACAGGATCAGCAGAGTTGCAATATGTTTACGGTTACTGCGGAAAAACCCAAAAACGGCACAAATCACTTTGTTATTACTGTTCAGCTTTCGATCCAGAACTTTGCAGATGCTTTTATGCAGGGGATAAAACAGAATTGACAGGAGCAATGCGAAAAAAAGCGGTGCGGAAAATTGGGAAAACAGGTAAAATGTCAGCCCCAGAAACAGCACCAAGCAGGTGAGCAGAAAATAATAAGCGCGGGTGTCAATTTTTTTGCTGTCTTGATTCATGATTAATTATCTGGCTCCCTCTGAACACCTTGAATTTATTCTAAACAGATCAGAGCTGAATCGCAATCCGATAGGCGGAACCTAAACCAACCTTTCTAACCAATTCGGGGAAGTCATTTTCCTTGACAAGTATTTTGCTGTTTGGCAAAATAGCATAAATGCTTTCTGATGTCTGGAAAAATCTGAAAGGATGGTAATTGTGTTGAAAACAATGGTGGATTGGCTTGTTTATAAAAAACTAGGCTTCAATCTGAATTCCGTTTCCGGGGAAGCATTTAATTTTTTTGTTTATGACACGATTAAGATTTTTCTGCTTCTGACAGTGATCATTTTTGCGGTTTCCTTTATCAGGACTTTTTTTCCGCCCGAGCGTTCCAGAAAGATTCTTGGCAGCGGAAACAGGATTAAAGGCAGTGTTTTGGCAGGATTGCTGGGAATCGTTACTCCCTTCTGTTCCTGCAGCGCAGTACCGCTGTTTCTCGGATTCATAGAGGCTGGAGTGCCGATGGGAACCACTTTCACCTTCCTGGTGGCTTCGCCGATGATTAACGAAGTTGCCTTAGTCATGCTCTGGGGACTGTTCGGCTGGAAAATTGCCTGTCTCTATATCGGAAGCGGACTGCTGATAGCAATCGGCTCAGGCCTGGTGATAGGAAGCCTTCATTTGGAGCATCTGGTGGAAAAATTCGATATCAAGGGTGCTTCCCACTTTGAATTAGAGAAGCAGAGCTTCAAGCAGAAGATCCATTATGCCAGGGATTATACGGGAGAGATACTAAAAACAGTCGGACCATATGTAATTCTCGGCATTGGCCTGGGGGCATTGATGCACGGGTATATTCCAGCCGGATTTTTAGCGAGATACGCCGGACGGGATAATCTGTTCGCAGTGCCGCTCGTCACTCTGATCGGCATTCCTCTTTATTCCAATGCCGCAGGAATGATTCCGCTCGTCAGCGTCTTGACTGAAAAAGGTGTCGGCATGGGCACTGCGCTGGCTTTCATGATGGCCGTAACCGGCCTTTCGCTTCCAGAATTCCTGATTTTGAAGAGAGTGATGAAACTTAAACTGCTGCTGATATTCGCGTCAGTAGTAGGGACCGGGATCATCATAACAGGATACCTGTTTAACTTTGTCATTCCCTGAAAGTAAAAAAAATAAAAGTATTTTCCAGATCATTTCCGCAACAGCCTCAAGCCGTTACCGATCACCAGCAGGCTGGTGCCCATGTCGGCGAATACAGCCATCCACATTGTAGGCTGACCTGTGAATGTAATCACCAGGAACAGCGTTTTAATACCAAGTGCCAGTCCGATGTTCTGCATCAGAATACTGGATGTAGCCTGGGACAGTCGTACAAAAGCGGGTATTTTGCGGAGATCGTCATCCATCAGCGCCACATCAGCGGTTTCAATCGCTATGTCGCTGCCTGCCGCACCCATTGCGAAGCCGATATTGGCTGATGCCAGCGCAGGCGCATCATTGATACCGTCACCGGCCATTCCTGTAACACAACCGGAAGAAAGTTTTTCCACTTCCTTCAGCTTGTCTTCAGGCAATAGGTTGCCAAGGGCAATGTCGATCCCGACCTGTCCGGCAATCGCCTCTGCTGTATGCCGATTGTCGCCGGTCAGCATTATGGTTTTTATTCCCAGTTGATGCAGCTCCAAGACGGCCTGCCGGCTGCTCTCTTTAACCTTGTCCGCAACAGCGAAAATGGCTTGCACACCATCTTCACCAATCAGCATCACTACAGTTTTACCCTGAATTTCAAGTTCCGAAAGGCATGCTTCCAGTTCCGGAGAGCAAACCCCGATTTTCTCGGCCAGTTGATGGTTACCCAGATGATAAAAAATGCCGCCGATAAGTCCGCATGTCCCTAGTCCAGGTAAAGCTACAGAGTCGTGCGGAATACTACAAGGATTGTCGAACTGCACTTGCCACCCAAAACACTAGTGATCCTGGATCACAGATTAGGTCTTTTTTTCGCTAATGAGAGTCCTGATGCTGAAATGCTTTATATACCTAATATTTTCTTCAGCGTATTCACCGCGATCCCCAGCGCTTTTGCTGACTGTGTCTTGTTGCAGCCGAATTTCGAGTAAACCTTTTCCACATACTCGTGTTCATAATCAGCTAAAGGCCAGACCGTGAAATCGTCTTCTTGAGACCCAATTGGAAGTAATATTTTCTCGAAATCCCATTCCCCGCTGATCAGGGCCGTAAGAAGAGCATTGGTCAGCTCCCGCACATTGCCAGGCCAGCGGTGCTTCTTCAGCTGCTCAAGTTGTCGCGGGGTGAGTTTGACAGAATCAATTTTGCGTTCCAGACAAAGTTTTTTCAACAAATGATCAGCTATCACGCCCAGATCATCAGGATGTTCGCGCAGAGCCGGGGTATGAATCTCGGCCTGGGCCAGCCTGTAGTATAGATCCGCCCTGAAGCCGTTTCTGCTGATCAGGGTCTGCAGGTCCCTGTTGGTGGCAGCGATGATGCGCACATCCACCCTGATGTCCGAGGTCCCTCCCACGCGCCGGAAAGCCTTGTTGTCAAGGAAGCGCAGGAGCTTGGATTGTAATAACAACGGCATCTCGCCGATCTCGTCCAGGAACAGGGTGCCTTTGTCCGCAACTTCCAGAAGACCCTTCCGTTCGTGTTCAGCTCCGGTGAATGCGCCTTTCACGTAGCCGAACAGTTCGCTGTCTAAGAGCTGCTCCGTAAAATTCGCGCAGTTGATGGCCACGAATTCCTGGTTCGCCCGTCTGCTCGCATCATGCAGGGCTCTGGCGGCTGTTTCCTTGCCCGTGCCGGTTTCGCCCAGGATCAGCACGCTGCAGATGCTGTCTCCTCCCACCAGTCTGATCCGATTTCTCAGTTCCTTCATCAGGCTGGAATTTCCCATCAATAGGCCATACGGGTCTGAAGTTTTCATCCGCAGTTCATCTTCAGCACTCAATGATTTCAATCCGGCCAGTTTCTGCACGATCTCTGGATACATCTCATAATCGCGGAAATTCTTGGCGCGGGAAAGTCCGTAACGCACCAGATTTTCCCAGTCCTCAGCCGAATGCCTGTGATCAAGATGCCGCAAAGGGCTCTTATCGTTTTTCAAACCCAGCCAGCCTGCAATCAGCAGGGAAAGTTCGGTTTTCCCGGTGAGAAATTCGATCTTGTCCTTGAACTGTTTTTTGAAATACGCTAAATCAAGGGCTGTGCAGAACCAGGTCACTTTATTACCTGATTTCAAAATTGATCTCAGCGCTTTTTCCATCTCTTCCTCGCGGTCGCGGTAGCCCAGGCCGATGATGAAAAAATCCTGGTTTTTCCGGTCTGAGAACTCGTCAAGCCTCTCCGGAAACTTCTCGGCGCTGGTGACGACCAGCTCAGTCTCGGGATTCTGACGCAGAAACAAAGCCGAGGCAACAGCAGCCTCCAGCCCCACAAAAGTAAAGGCTATTTTATGGTGTTTCATGATTCCTCCGGTGGACGGGAAGTGAATAGTGAATGGTGATTAGTGATTGGAAATTGAAACTCTATTCACCATTTACTGATCACTATTCACTATCATAAGTAATTACAATCTGATCGTCAAGAATTGATTGATTTCTGCTGAAGAAGTAACTGTGGGATCAACTCAATTCACGACCCGTTTTTTGCATAATATGCCGGAGTTAAGTAAAATAATAAGATGGGAATAGCCGAAATCCATAAAAAAAGAAAAGAAATCCTGGAAATCGCCCGCAAACACGGGGTGGGAAAGATCAAGCTTTTCGGGTCCTTTGCCCGCGGAGAGGCGACCGAAAAAAGTGACATTGATTTTCTGATCGAAATCCAGGGTCCGACCACTCCATGGTTCCCGGGCGGCCTGGTCTATGATCTGCAGGAACTGCTGGGACATCCGGTGGATGTAGTGGAAGCAGCAGCGATCAAATTATCGTTGCGGGATCATGTTTTCAGCGAAGCCATAGACATATGAAAGACGATCTGCTGTTTCTCAGCCACATGCTCGATTGCAGCACTGCGCTGAAAAGTTACGCATCAGACGGCAGAGATAATTTCATGAATGACCGCAAAACCTGGAAAGCTGCACTGCGGGAACTGCACGAACTGTCGGAATCATGTCAAAAATTGTCGCAGGATTTCAAAGAGCAATATCCGGAAATACCCTGGAAAGCGATTTCCGGGTTCAGGAATGTAATAGTTCATGATTATCTCGGCATAAATTTACAAAGGATCTGGGAAATCATCGAGCGAGATCTTACTCCGCTTCAGGAAAGCATCAAAAAAGTCTTAACGGCGAAATATTCTCTCAGACCCGCTGTTGAGGCTGATTCCTTGGAAATCGCCAGGATTCATGTCACCATTTTCCACTCCACCTATAAAGGAATTCTCCCTCAGGAATTTCTGGATAAGCTCAACGCCGATGCCTTCGAAAAAATATTCAGGAAGGGCCTTGAGTCAGGCAAAACAGACGAGCGGAAATTTTTCCACGTCTGCATCATGAACGATAAAATAGTCGGCTACATTTCATGCGGCGCGCCTTTTTCGATCAGATCCGATCTGGATGTCGAAGTGTACGGACTTTATATCCTGAAGGATTATCAAGGGCTTGGCATCGGCAAGGCCCTGAGCAGGAAAATGCTCAAATGGATGAAAGAAAAAGGGTACAAGTCCTTCATGTTATGGGCGCTTAAGGATAATCTTCCGGCAGTGAAGTTCTATGAATCCTTAAAAGGCGAAGTGATCTGCTGTGATGAAGAGGATTTTGGCGGAATGATTCTGACCCGGATCTTTTTTGGCTGGAAGGACATCACAGTGATTTCCAAGTTATTGAAAGATTTATAAAACCTGATCAAAAGTCTCGTACACAAGGCTTGCCTATCTCTTACTTGTCAGCTATACTAATAGTAAGATTTATAGAAAGTAATGAGGTAAGGAATGCTTACAAAAAAAACAGTGAAGAACCAGCTTACGCTGCCGGCTGCGATCGTCAAGTTTTTCCCCGGCATCGACTATTTCGACGCCGAGATCGACGGGTCGCGGATCATTCTCACTCCGCTCAAGGTTGTTCCCGCCGACCTGGCTCTGGATAAGATCAGGGGTAAAATCGAGAAACTCTCGCTCAAGGGAAAGGATGTGCAGGATGCGGTGCGCTGGGCGCGGAAAAAGAAAGCCTCTTAAAGTAGTCATAGACACTAATGCCTTGATTTCAGCGCTCCTGTTCGGAGGAAAGCCTGGCGAACTGATCAGTCTCTGGAAAACAGGGGAAATCATTCCGTTCTTTTCCCCGGATACTTTCGCGGAATTCACGGCTGTTCTCAGCTATCCTAAATTCAAACTGACAAAGGACGAAACCCGTTTGATCATCGAAGAAGAAACTCTTCCCTATTTCGAAGTTCTGGAACCGCCCAATTCCAGGTTGAACCTCTGCCGAGACCCTGATGATGACAAATTCCTCGCACTCGCAGTTTCCGCTGAAGCCGACTTCATCATCACTGGTGACGATGACCTGCGTTCCATCGGGAAACACGGTAAGATTAAAATCTTGACAGTAGCTGAATTTCTTGGGTTGTGAGTTTCGGAATATGAAAAAGGGCCCGCTCCTGCGAACGGACCCTTTAATGGGAATTCAACTATTTCTTCTTCGGCAGTTCTGGTTTCACGACTGGTTCGACTTTCTCGATCTTTTCGACCTTTTCCTCCACCACAACCGGTTCCACGGCTGCCGGCTTTTCCACCATTACCGCTTTTGCCGCCACGTCCTTGCTGAGAAGCCCGGTGATCACTGAGATCAGGCTGCCCAGGTCGCCGCCGCCTGTGATCAGCGTGTCAGGAACCAGCTTGATGTTGCGTTCTGCCAGAGCCTTCACCATGTTGAGGGCTGCAGTCGGGCCCTGGCCGAGCGCGTTCACCTGCCGCTCGTAAGCTATGGCATTGGCCTCACCAACGCATTTCACTTCCACGGCCTTGGCTGTTCCAACCTGTGACAAGTATGAGGCTTCGCCCTTTCCCTGCAGTTCCTTGGCTTCGGCCTGATTCTGGGCGATCTCCACTTCCACCTTGGATTTGGAGAGGCTGCTCTGCATGTTGGCCATGCCTTTGGACTTCTCCATTTCGATCCTGGTCCGCTCGGCTTCGGTCTGTTTCTGCAGAGTAGCGATGGTCTGGTTGGCAAGTTCCCTGTCTGTCAGCACCTGCACCAGTTCTTTGGGCAGGATCACGTCCTGGATGTAAACTCCCTTGGTTTCCACCTTGTAGTCTGTGAGCTTTCCCCTGATATGCTCGAATGCCCCGATCTGCACTTCCTGCCTCTTCTCGATGAACTGGATCGCAGGCATGCTCTGCAGCTTGTCCCTGAAGTGGTTGCCTACAGCGGCCTGCAGCACTTCGCTCACCAGATTGGACATTGTGCCCACTATCGAGATCACCTTGGGCGCTTCAGTGTCCGGGATATGGATCTGCACCTGCAGGTCGATCTTGAACACGAATCCTTCCTTGCTTTTGGCCTCGATCTGGCTCAGGTTCTTGTCAAGCTGATGGGCCTGGGAAACCGCAGTGGCCCAGTTCAGCGTAAGTATGCTGGTAGGCACGATCACCGGATGGTAGCAGCGGGGGTTGATCGGGTATTTCCCGGTGCGCAGCGGCTCGATCCAGATACCCTTGTGTCCGGGATTCACCAGGCTCCCGAACTTGAATTCAACACCTGACTGGTCTTTGGTGGGCAGACCCACGTATGCTTTGACCACAGCGACTTCGCCCTGTTCGATCACCAGCATGTCTGACAGTTCCACTGACACCAGGAACGGATTCAGCGTGTATGCTCCATAGAGCAGCGGGTCGTGCTGCAAACCGATCTTGCCGCCATTGTTCAGGAAGGCCTGAAAATCCTGGTAGTTGTTGTGCAGGTGATTCTTGCTTCCCAGGATGCATTCCATCAGCCCGGAATTGTCTTTGGTATCCCTGATCTCCTCCTCAAGCTTGCTGATGTCCTCGAATCCGCCGAGGCGGCCGGCTATGTCCCCTGAAGGCAGCGGGTCGCCTTCCAGAGTAGTGACTATGCCGATCCTGTCCTGAGAGTGGCCTTCAGCGAACGAAGGCTCGATCACCACCACCTCGAGCTGCTTGGGAGTCAATCCGAAAGAAGCAGGGCTGAGCTTCTCCTTCCTGGTCACGAATTCGGTCATGATCGGAAGTCCATAGATCTTCTGCTTTGTGATCACCAGGAATCCGACCGGATGGATCGGAGCGATCGTGCCTGGAGAAAGCACCGGGCGCTGCACACCTTTCTGGCCTCCACCCCTGATAAAGGTGTCAATATTGGTGAAATTTCCGAATTCCTTTTTATAGGCCGCAGATTTAGCGCCTGTAGAGATGGGATTTCCCACCTGGGCAATCACCACTCCGATTTCGCCTGCCGGAACCTGCACCCAGGGATATTTATGCACTTCATAGATGATCCAGAGCTTGAATCTCCATCCGGGCATCAGAAGTTCCGCCTGATAACCTGGTTCACCGTTGAAGGCAATCGGGTTGTCGCTTCGCAGCTTCTTGAAGCTGAACTTTTTAATCACCAGTCCTACTTCAGTCGGCCCGATGATTCGGATCGAGGGCAGGATGATCAGAACAAAAACAAGGACTGCAAAGGTCAGCAAAGGATTCAATTCATTCAGATTCATCTTACACCTCCGTGAATTTCAATCGGAACAGGTTTCAGAGCCGTATAATTTCAATCCTCCTTCTGATTCCATTATTTTCAAAAACCAGGAATTGCGCCATTGAATCGCTGCAACAATCAGCAACAATGCGAAGAATCGACCCGATTCTAAGGGATGTAGTAGATCCTGAAGTCCAGCGGACCGATTTTCTGAGCGGCAGGCGCTAAATCAGCTGAACCGAGGCAGCTGTCGCAAAGTAATACGCCTGATATTTCAAGATCTGAAAATTCTGCTGACAGTTCCGGATGGCCGTTCAGCTGCATCATCATAGCGCTGCCGCAGTTGTAAATTCTATAGCAGATTGCCTGCGGATTGGACGGATCGTAGTCAAAGACGCATTTTGAACAGCCGCCGGAATTTTTCAAGATCGGTCCATAAAGCTGATGATTCCTGATTGAAATCAGCTTCCGATAAAGTTCAAAGATCCTGGAATTCTTCTTTTTGAGCTCCCAGTCGATTCCGTTGACCGTATCTCCTGAATCAAAGCTGTTTCCATTTCCCTGTTTGCTGCGGAGCAGTTCCTGACCCTGGGAGATCATTGGGACTCCCAGGGACATGAAAATCAAACCTGCGCCCAGCTGAGCACGTTTAACGCTGATCTCATCAGGTGCACTGCCGTCAAAATTCCGCTCAATGTTCAGAGCGTCAATCAACGTGTACCCGTCATGACATTCCAGGTAATTCACGCTCTGCACAGGTTTAGCGGTGAAAAATCCGGTTGATCCGGAGATCAGCATCTCAAGTTCGCGAGCCTGAATCCTGGTGAGCAGGAAATTTCTCACTCTGTCACGGAAAAAATCGTTCCAGGAAGAAAATGCCGAGCCTTTGAGCTGGAACTTGATGTCTCCGCGCGTACTCCAAGGTTCAGCGATCAGGTAGACTCCCGGATTGATCTTCTTCAGTTCAACCTCGACCATCTTGAGCGTATCGACTCCTACCAGTTCGGCAAGATCAAAGCGGAAGCCATCGAATCTGAACTCAGTCAGGAAATATTTCAAACTGTCCAGAATCATTTTTCTCACCATCGGGTTTTCGCAGGCCAGATCATTGCCGCAGCAGGAA
This sequence comes from Candidatus Wallbacteria bacterium, assembly GCA_028687545.1. Lineage (NCBI taxonomy): Bacteria > Candidatus Walliibacteriota > Candidatus Wallbacteria bacterium. The sequence goes on along the minus strand of JAQTZZ010000047.1, from coordinate 12,235 downwards.
AAATTCAAACGGGTGTAATTGCAGCCTTGCCTGTAATAATACTTGCTGTCGAATCCCGCTAAATGATCAGGCTTTCCGGTATGGTTATAAACCACATCCAGGATCACGGCCAGCCCGTTTTTGTGGAACAGTTCCACCATCGCTTTCAGCTCGCTGACCTGTCCTCCGTAGCAGGAAGTGGCATACTGGGCTTCAGGACAGAAGAACAGAGAAGACATGTATCCCCAGTGATATTCGCCTGGCGGGTCTTCATCGAATTCATGCAATGGAAGGAATTCGACAGCATTCACCCCCAGTTTTTTCAGGTAGCCGATGCCTGTGTCTCTGCCGACAGTATCCAGGAATCCCAAGTATTTCCCCCGGAGTTCAGGCCTGATTGTTTTATCGAACACCGTAAAATCGCGCAGATGCAGTTCATATATGAGCAGGTCTTCGGGGGCAGGGGCTGAGAACGCTGAAAACTCGAAAGCACCCTCATAGACCATCGATGGACCATCATGATATAGATTTACCAGCGCATAGGGATCTGAGAGCGGCCGCTCTGAAAATCCTTCGCCTTCGCCTGCCGGTCCGTCTACTCTGTATCTGTAAAGGAAACCTCTCAAATCGCCGGCAATGCCGGTTTCCCAGACTCCATCCGCGCTCCTCATCATTTGGAAAACCTCAGGTTCGGTTTCACCACAGGCTCGCGGGTCGCTGGTCCTGACTTCACCATAAATCAGCAGACTGACTTCTGTGGCTCTGGGTGCAAACACACGAAAAACAGTCTGATTGCCGCTCTGAGCAAAATGACTCCCCAGGCGTTTTTCGGAGTAAAAACTTTTCAGTTTTCTCCCCCAGTCTACAAGTATCATCCCCTGTTCAAATCCGTCAGTGTAAAGCAGTTGGTAATTACGACTGATCTCAGCTTTTTCTTCCAGTTTGAGAGTAATCTCGGAGGCTGATTTCGAGGTCAGGATCAGCCCGATTTCCGGATCCAGCTTGAAGGCGGAAAGGGTATGATTCCGAAGGGAGTCGATCCGCAGAAAAATCAAATCGTCTTCAATGAAATAAGCGTTCAGGACTCCCAGGGAGGGATCGTAGAGACATCCTGAGCGGATGTGGATCACATGATTTTCACCGGTCTCCCATTCCCCGTCTCTGATGAACTTGAACTCATGCCGCCCGTCAGATAAATGCGCGAGGCTAAAAAACCACTCTCCAAGCGGATTCATCTCCATCAGACATGAATCAGGGTTAAAACTGCCATCTGCTGCCCCGGCCCAACGGTTCCAGTCACCGGCAATGGCGACCTGGTAAAACAACGGGTCAGTGAAATAAATAAACTCACGCGATATGCGGTGCATTATGTACATATTTTACTATAGACAGGCTATAGTTTGCCAGATTGCCGGACAGCTTAAAATTCTAAAAGAAAATTGTTAATCCACTGAAATTCTGCTATATTTTTTATGCATGCCGCTTGAATTCATAGAATTTAAACAGAATTGAATATAGTGTTTCAGAGGAGGTAGCGTTGTTCAGGAACACGTTTTTCGGAACCCGAGGCTCTCTGGCAACTCCGGGGCCAAACACTATCAAATATGGCGGAAACACCTCCTGCCATTATCTGGAGATCGGGAATAACAGGCTGATCCTGGACGCAGGTACCGGAATCAAGCCACTGGGAGATTTTTTTCTCAAGAACTTCAAACCCCCCTTCAACTTCAACCTCTTCATAACTCATACTCACTGGGATCACATCCAGGGGCTGCCGTTTTTCGCTCCAATCTATATTCCGGGCACCAGGATCAACATTTACGGTCCTGTAAACTATGCGGACTCCCTGGAGAACATCGTAGGCGGTCAGATGACATATGTGTATTTTCCGGTGAACTTCAACGAGCTCAAAGCAGAACTTTCTTTCAAGGATCTGACAGAAACAGCCATGGAAATCGAAGATGTCAAGATCACAACTAAAAACCTTAACCACCCTATTCTGACGATGGGGTATAGATTTGAACATAAGGGACGCTCCCTGGTCACCTGCTATGATACTGAACCTTATTACAATATGTTCTCTGCTGAAGACGAAGACACATTCAATGAAGCCGAAGTCACTGTGCGCGATATGAATCAGAAGCTTCTGGACTTCATCGCCAATGCGGATTTAGTAATCTACGATGCCCAGTATACCAAGACGGATTATAAAAAAGGCTACGGCCATTCTACAATCGACGTTGCAGTATACAACTGCCTCGCCGCTTCTGTTAAGAAAATGGCCATTTTCCATCACGACCCCTCCAGAACTGATGAACAACTCGAAAAAATGCTGGACTACGCAAAATCCCTCATCTCTGCAGCAAACAGCAAAATGGAAGTGATCATAGCCCGGGAAGGCACTTCGGTCGATATCTGAACCGGATCTATACCAGGCTCTGAAAGTTTGATAAAAAAAATCCCCCTCAGATGAGGGGGATTTTTATTTGTAACTGTTTAAAGTTCAGGCTTCTGCTTCACCCGGCTCGTCCACCACTTCTTCCTCAGTGATTTCCGGGACCGGCTGCGGTTCCACCTTATCCTCTTCCAGCGGGGCGACTTCCATTCTCTGGTAAAGTTCAAACCCTGTTCCAGCCGGGAACAGACGGCCGATTATGATGTTCTCCTTCAATCCTCTCAGTTTGTCAATTTTTCCAGCAGCTGCAGCCTTTGTCAGTACCCTGACAGTTTCCTGGAAGGAGGCGGCAGAGATGAAACTTTCAGTAGTCAGAGAGGCTTTTGTGATACCCTGAAGGATTCTCATGCCTCTGGCTGGCGCTTTGGTATCCTTGAGGAGCTGGTCGTTCAGAACCTTGAAATCGTTGATGTTCATGAGTTCATCCTGCAGCAGTTCAGTATCACCCGACTCGCTGATCATGACCTTTCTGAACATCTGCCTGAGGATGATCTCAATGTGCTTGTCATTGATACGTACACCCTGACTCCGGTACACGCGCTGAATTTCGTTCAGAAGGTAGCTGACAGCAGTTTCGAAACCTGCCATTTCCATCAACCGCTTGGGGAAGATGTTACCGTCTGTCAGCTGATCACCGGTTTTTACTATTTCACCATCTGCCACCAGGAGGTTTGAGACTCCGCTGCGTGTCTTGTACTGCTTCTTGAAGCCATCAAAGCTCTCGATAATCACGTTGTTACCGATCAAACGCACCACACCGTCGTTCTCGACGATCATGGCTTCTTTTTTAGGCTTCCTGATCTCAAAGAGTTCAGCGACTCGGGGCAGACCCTGCACGATGTCGATCGTTTTCTTGGAGACAGTCTCGAAACGGGCAATGATATCGCCTGTTTTTACTGCATCCACTATGCGCATGCGTTCCAGATTCAGGGAATTCCGCTCGCGCAGAAGAGTTCTGGCGATTTTCGGGGTGATTTCCTCTCCCTCACGCACGATCACCCGCTTGGTGTCCTGATTCATGACTGTGGAGGTGGTCACCTTTCCCTCAATTTTATCTACAAAGTTACGCTTGCCCTTCATATTGAGCACCAGGTCTTCCACCTTAACTTCTGCACCGTCTGTGATATGATGCGCTTCACCTGTCTGCACCACAACCTTATCCAGGCTCGTTCTGATTTTGCCTTCCTTGGTGACTTTGCGGATCAGCTTGACAACGCCGTCAGATAAATAGTGATAGGAGATCACGTATTCACCGGTCTTGACTTTGGTTGAGAAGACTATTTCCCCGTTCTGGAGATCGATCTCTACTCCTGCAGTCAAGGGTTTGCTTTTTTCCTGTTTATCCGTAAGCGGCCTGATATCGACATCGAAGATGGGCTTGAACCTGGTGGTAATCCTGTAAGGTGCCTTCTTGAAGTTCACAGTTTCCTGGTTGACACGTTCAAGATGGCACTTGTCGTTTTGCAGCACAGCCAGTTTCTGGCCTCTGCTGACATCGTCGTTGTTATCAACCAGCAGTTTCATTTCCGGACTGATGCGGTATTTCTTCTCCATCCTCTCGAAGACAAGGACGTTCATTTCCTTTTCTTTTTTGTTCAATTCTTCGAAAAGTATCTCTTCTGTAAGAGGATCGCCCGGTTTCACGAAGTCTCCGTCTTTCACCTTTAGCGGCAGGGTGGCTGGGAAATTAAACTCCCTCCCTGCGTAAACCGTGATCTTCTTGATCATCTCTTCACCGGTCTCCTTGTCGAAAATGGTGATGAAGTTGACCTTGCCCGTGATCCCACTCACTATCGGTTCGCAGGAACTGGTAAGAGCTTCGTCTTTCTTGACCCATTGCCCGCTCTTGACCAGCAGTTCGATTCCCTTGGGTATCTCGTAGCGGTCTTCGCGGTCAATTGTCTGGATGTCGTTCAGGTGCGTCGGCATTATCAGTTCCTGTCCGGCCTTGACCTGTGTGTCAGGTTTGACTTTCAGGGACGCCCCTTCCGGATAGCGGAGTTTGAGGGTGCGGGTAATGGAGATTTTCTTGACATAGAATTTTTCTTTGTCCAGCCGGTCGCAGAGTTCTTCACCGATAATCGTACCTGCTTCAGCTATGACTTCACCGGTCTTTTTATTGATCACATCGGTGGATAAAGCACGATTAATGATCTCGTCGCGGAACACTTCTTTTCGGTTGAGCAGGATATCCTGGGTATCTCTGATCGTGATCACATTATCGCGCAGATAAATTTTCTCGATCCCATTCTTCCTCAATTCGGCAATGAGTTCCAGATTCAGGACAGTATCAGTCTTTGCCAGCACTTTTTTATTGAGTTCGATTTCCCTGGAAAGGATTTTTTCCACGAGATCCTTATCCTGAACTGAGGTTAAATCGATGGTGATTTCTTCTTCGAGTCCAAGCGTACCATCAATCTCGGAAACCACCAGATTCTGATTCACCCATTCTTCGCTGATCTTTTCTCCTGCTTTAAGCATCACCTGTCCTGATTTGCTCAACACATCCGAAAACAGGATCTTGCCGACAAGCTTTTCTTTAAGATTGGATTTTTTAGAGGCGCTGATCACCCTGACATTCTTGATCAGCAGGTTTTTCACCACATCTGCCAGCCCGTTATGCTCGGCTTCTACCAGCTGTCCGCCAACCTTTAATTCCACCTGTCCGTCAGTCTCAGCAATGAATGGCCTGGCAGAAATGATTTCCTCACCTTTCTGGGCAAAATCACCCTGTTTGATCCTGGCATCGTCCACCTTGATCTTGAGGTCTTTGGGGAGAGTATAGTTCTCTTCTTCGTTGATGATCACCCGCTTGATTTCCATAGCCTTTTTACTGGCCTTGGAAGTGACTATCTGCACCAGGCCTCCCTGATCGGTATGGAAGAAGACTTTTTTCTCCTTCTTGTCTACGGAATGCGGGATGTCGGTGGAGATGTTGTACTCGCGCTTTTCATCCTTTTTGACTTGAATATATTTACCTTTATTAACACGGATCGATCCATTGATCTCGGAGAAGATGGCCAGGATTTCATCCTGATATTTGATCTGGTTGCCGTTCTTAACCATCAGAACTACACCCTCATAATCTTCCTCGAATTCATCGCGCCGTTCCTTGACGCCAGGAGGCAGGGGATATTCAGCCTGCACAAAATGGCTCTTGTCTTCCGGGATAATGTAGATGATGCCGCCCTCGCCGATGGCACGCTGATTCTTTACCTTCATGTTGTAAAATTCGATGTGGCCGTCGATGCCTGTAATGACAGCCTTCTGCTCAGCTACAGCTTCGGCGATCGTGTCACCGGCTTTGATTTCAGCGTCGTCATTGACTCTGATGAAAGCGCCCTGAGGCACCAGGTAATATTCCTTGCCTTCCGGGGAGTCCACGATTACACGTCCACCGTCTGATACGACAACGCCATCCTTGACTTTCAGCTGTGGTTTTTCGAAGAACACTTTGCCATCGTACTCTGCAACAATCTGGTTTGGATTGTATTCAACGATTATATCGCCAGCTGAAATCTTCTGCCCGTCAACTACTTTAAGCTGTGAACCGGAGGGGAGCACGTATTTGTCGCGCACTCCGTCATGCCTGATAATTTCGGCATAGCCCTTGATCACAATTTCTCTCACGTCCTGGTCGAAATCACGTTCAACTTCCGGCCCTTCCTCTCCACCCTTTTCCCCGACAGCCACGACTTCATGCTTGGAGCGGTCGAGTTTGCTGATTGATCTCAGGTTATCCAGGGAAACAGTGCCGGGGGCTTTGGCGCTGACAACAATACGCTGTGCGAACGCGACGCCGCCGGTGTGGAATGTTCTCATGGTGAGCTGCGTGCCCGGTTCGCCGATGGACTGGGCTGCAATGACTCCGACAGCTTCACCGATATTCACAAGTTTGCTGGTAGCAAGGTCGTTGCTGTAGCATTTTTGACAGATTCCGAACTTGGATTCGCAGGTTATCGGTGAGCGGAGAACGACTCTTGGCCTGACTTTGATCTGGGTGATTCCGGAGTTTTTGATCCTGTTGAATGCCCAGCGGTTGATGATTTTGTCCGCTGCAATGATCACCTTTCCTGTGATCGGATCCACAATTACAGACGAGCAGATCATGCCCACGATGTTCTCGGTGACTTCGATGAATACTTCGGCAGAGTCGACCTGGTCGGCTTTGCTTCTGGAAATCTCATTGCCCGCATGGACCAGCATTTCACCTGTGGCGGGATGGATAATATCTTCGGCAGCGATGCGGCCCGAGATTCTGTCTTTCATGGAAATCATGATTTCATCGACTGCCAGTTTGTTGATGTCGCGGGATTCGCGCAATGGCTTGATTTCCACTCCATTGATCGTGCCGCAGTCTTCCTCTGTGATGATCACATCCTGGGCAACGTCCACGAGTCTTCTGGTAAGGTATCCGGAGTCGGCGGTTCTAAGGGCTGTGTCGACGACTCCTTTTCGCGCACCATATGTAGAAATGAAATATTCGGTGACTTTCAATCCTTCGCGGAAATTACTGCGGATCGGGAAGTCGATGATGTTTCCGTTCGGGTTTGACATCAGTCCGCGCATCGTAGTCAGCTGTCTCATCTGCTGGATGTTGCCGCGGGCTCCGGAGATGGCCATGGCATATACGGAGTTGAACTTGCCGAGGTCTTCTTCGATTTTGAAATTCTCGAGCATTTTGTCCGTCATGTCTTCGACAGCCTGGTTCCAGATGTCGATGTCGCTCTGGCGCTTTTCTTCTCTGGTGATGCTTTGCGTTACAAAGCGCTTTTGGATATCTTCAGTCCGGTTTTCAGCTTTCCTGATGATCTCCTTTTTCTGGGGAGGGATTGCCAGGTCGCCTACTGAAATTGAAAGCCCGGAACGGGTCGCATATTTGAACCCGATTTCCTTGAGTTTGTCGAGCATTTCCACGGTCACATCAGTCCCGTTCAATTCGAAACAGTCGCTGATGATATTGGAAAGATCGGCCTTTTTGACCTGCTTATTGATGTATCGCAGGTTCTTGGGCAGAATGCCGTTGAAAATCACGCGCCCCGCAGTAGTGCGGATGAATTCACCGTTTTCCAGCTTCAGCCAGAATTTGGAGAACAAATCCAGTTTCTCGCTCTGATATGCAAGCTGTATCTCTTCAAAAGTGGAGAAGAAACGTTCGCCGAAAACCAGAATCTTTTTGATCTTGGCGGCAGTAAGTTTTTCCACTATCTTGGCATCGACTTCAGAACCGCTGGGGATTTTATTGGCTTCGTCGGCTTTGCCGATGAATCCAGCGAAAAAATAAGGCAGTTTGCGCTTCAGCAGATACTCGCTCACTTCGACTTCGGTCTTTTCAACCGGGTCTAGGGCGCGGGTCAGGTAATAAAACCCGATCGTCATGTCATGAGTAGGTACTGACGTCGGCTTTCCACTTGACGGCAGGAAGATGTTGTTGGTGGAAAGCATCAGATGCCGGGCTTCGGCCTGGGCATCCATCAGCAGTGGAACATGCACGGCCATCTGGTCGCCGTCGAAGTCGGCATTGTATGCATTGCAGACCAGGGGGTGGATCTGGATGGCATTGCCTTCGACCAGGATCGGTTCGAATGCCTGGATACCCAGCCTGTGCAACGTAGGAGCGCGGTTCAGAAGGACAGGATGTCCTTTTATTACTTCATCCAGTACATCCCAGAGTTCCTCATGTCCCTTTTCCAGCATTTTCTTGGCTGATTTGATGTTGTAAGCTTTGCCGGTAGCTACGAGTTTATGCATGATGAACGGCTTAAAGAGTTCCAGCGCCATCCTCTTAGGCAGACCGCATTGATGCAGTTTGAGTTTGGGTCCGACCACGATCACTGAACGGCCGGAATAGTCAACACGCTTGCCCAGCAGGTTCTGTCTGAAACGGCCCTGTTTTCCTTTGAGCATGTCGGTCAGCGATTTCAGCGGTCGTTTGCCGCCGCCTGAAGTCACGGGGCGGATCCGCTTGCTGTTGTCGATCAGGGCATTGACCGCCTCCTGCAGCATGCGCTTCTCATTCTTGATGATGATGTCAGGGGCACCGAGGTTGATCAGTCTCTTTAATCGATTATTGCGGTTAATCACCCTGCGGTAGAGGTCATTTAAGTCTGCGCTCGCAAATCTGCCGCCGTCCAGCTGAACCATTGGCCTCAAGTCAGGCGGGATCACAGGAAGCACATCCATGATCATCCATTCCGGCCGGTTGCCGGAATTTTTAAACATCCTGGCCACGTCCAGCCGCTTGATCACATTTTTCTTTGCTGTCCCGGCCTTCTCACGCATCTGATTCTGCAGGTCATTGATCAGATCGTCCAGGTTGATTTCGGTGAGGAGTTCCTTGATGGCTTCAGCGCCGATTCCGGCCCTGAACACCTCGCCGTACTTTTCGGTGTAGGTCGAGTATTCTTCTTCAGTCAGAATCTGCTTTTTCACTAGCGGAAGAGGACCCGGATCAAGCACGATATAGGCAGTAAAATATAGTATCTTTTCCAGATCACGGGGTGAAATGTCCAGCAGCAGTGAAATGTAGCTGGGAGTGCCTCTGGAGAACCAGACATGGGCTACAGAAGCGGCCAGGTCGATATGTCCCATCCGTTCCCTGCGGGCGGAGGCTTTGGTGATCTCCACTCCACAGCGTTCGCAGATGATGCCGCGGTAGCGGATGGATTTGTATTTTCCGCAGTAGCAGGTGTAATCGCGCATCGGCCCGAAGGTACGTTCGCAGAATAGTCCGTCCCTCTCCGGCTTGTGTGTCCGGTAGTTGATAGTTTCCGGTTTCTTGACTTCTCCGAAAGACCATTTCTTGATGTCATCGGGGGAAGCCAGACTGATCCTCAAACCATTGAAATCGTTATTTAAATCCCACACCGTTAAGCCCTCCTTGAAGGTTATTCTTCGTTGCCACGCAGCAGTAGTTAGTTGGTCTCCGTATTTTTCACTGTCTCGACCTTCAGCCCCATGCTCCTCAGTTCGGAAATCAGAACTTTGAACGACTCCGGAACATTAGGATCGATCACGTTTTCTCCCTTGATGATCGCTTCATAAACAGCTACGCGGCCCTCTACATCATCGGATTTGACGGTCAGCATTTCCTGGAGCACATGAGCTGCCCCGTATGCTTCCAGAGCCCAGACTTCCATTTCGCCGAATCTCTGCCCGCCGAACTGAGCTTTTCCGCCGAGGGGCTGCTGAGTGACCAGCGAGTAAGGGCCTGTGGAACGGGCATGGATCTTGTCTTCGACCAGATGTGCGAGCTTCAGTATGTATGTGTTTCCGACCAGCACTTCATTGTCGAAAGGTTTGCCGTCCCTTCCGTCTAAAAGTATCCTCTTCCCGGTTTTACCGGTCAGGATGTCAATATTCTTCAGTGAATCAAGGATCTTCTTTTCATCCTCCTTGGAGAATTTCAATGATTTATATTTAGTCCGGTAATGCTCCTTATTACCGACGAAACTCTTTACAAGTTCTTCTTTCTTCGGCACAAACTGACCGAACTCGACTGATTTTGACCAGTCATAAGGAGGTTCGAAAGCCTTCTTGACCTCCGCTTCTTTAGTGGAAAGCTTCACGATCGGCATCTTGTCGCTGAGGCGGCAGATATAGAGCCCATACTTCTTGGAAATATAAGAGATAAATTCCTGCAGATTCCAGCACAATCCATCGGATCTGAGTTTCGCATCCTTCTGAAGCTTGATTTCTTCAGGCACTCTCAGCCAGTAAAGCGGGAGTCGTTTTTCACGATCATAAATCCTGGTTTCTCCGAACAGCATCATGTTGGCGCGCACAAAACAGTCCAGGATCTCCGTCTCCTTGGCTCCGTTGAAGATCGGTGTTTCGAGGAGCATCCCGAAGGCCTGAGCAACGAGACCCAGGTAGGTTTCAAAAACCTGCCCCAAATTCATACGGGAAGGCACACCGAGCGGATTAAGCACAATGTCCACTGAAGAACCGTCCGGTAAAAACGGCATGTCCTCCTCAGGTAGAATCCTGGCGATGACGCCTTTGTTGCCATGTCGGCCGGACATTTTATCCCCCTCAGTGATGCGCCGCTTCTGGGCGATGAAAACCCGCACCAGCCGGTTCACATCATGCGGCAGGTCATCCTTGTTTTCACGTGAAAGATTCATCACTTCCACAACTTTACCGGATTCCCCATGCGGCACTGAATAGGATGTGTTGCGGACTTCCTTGGCTTTTTCACCAAAAATAGCCCGCAGCAGCTTGTCTTCCGCGGTCAGTTCCATCTCTCCTTTCGGAGTTACCTTGCCGACCAGAATGTCACCTGGACCGACTTCTGCGCCGATCCTGATGATGCCGCTTTCATCGAGATTCTTCAAGAGTTCGTTGGAAACGTTAGGAATGTCGCGGGTGATCTCCTCTGGCCCGAGTTTGGTGTCACGAGCTTCCACATCATATTCTTCGATATGCAGAGAGGTATAGACCTCATCCTTTACCAGCCGCGCTGACAGCAGAATCGCGTCTTCGAAGTTGTAACCTTCCCACGGCATGAACGCCACCAGGATGTTCTTGCCGAGGGCGAGTTCGCCGTAGTCACAGGCAGATCCGTCAGCCAGAATATCCCCCTTTTTCACGGTGTTGCCCTGCCTGGTGATCACCTTCTGATTGATGCAGGTTCCCTGGTTGGAACGGAGAAATTTGGCTACTGGGAAATACTTCACTTCACTGATTTTGATCTTATCGATCTTGCTTTTCTGGAGCTCCTTCATCAGATTGGGAGTGAGCTCCTCACCCTTCTTGGCAATCACTTTTTTACCCTTTTCTATAGACTCAACCACATACATGCCTTCCATTTCCTTGAGCTCTTCGATACTCGTCTTGAGGTCGAAATCCTCAGCCAGCTCCAGATTCAACACTCCCACTTTATCGGCATCGACATAAACTACTTCTCCGTCGATATCGGCAATGATGCAGGAGCCGGAATCTTTGGCTGTCCGATATTCCATCCCTGTGCCGACGAATGGTGCAGTGCTTCTCAGAAGCGGAACCGCTTGACGCTGCATGTTGGTTCCCATCAGCGCTCTGTTGGCGTCATCGTGTTCCAGGAACGGGATCAGGGAAGCGGCTACAGACACCATCTGCATCGGAGAAACACCCGTGAAATCAAGATCTTTGGCATCTACAGTGGAAAATTCATGTTCAAGATCTCCGAAGTATTTGGCAGGCACGATGTCATCAACGATTTTACTGGCATCATCTATTTTAAGGTCAGGAGGACCGATAAAGCATTCATCTTCACGCGAAGCATCAAAAAAGTTAATGATATCTGTGACTCTTCTGTCCTGGATTGCCAGATATGGGGTTTCAATGAATCCCAGGTCATTGATCCTGGAATAAACCGCCAGAGAGGAAATCAGACCTGCATTGGGACCTTCAGGAGTCTCGATCGGGCAGATTCTTCCGTAATGGGTCGGATGAACATCGCGCACTTCGTAACCGGCACGTTCACGTTTCACGCCGCCGGGACCGAGTGCAGAAACCCTTCTTTTGTGAGTAAGTTCCGACAAGGCATTGGTCTGATCCATGAACTGTGAAAGCTGTGACAGGCCGAAAAAGTCGTTCACCATGCTGGCGATCGGCTTGGAATTGATCAGAGCCTGAGGAGTGATGCCTGAAGGATCCTGGATCGTCATTCTTTCCTTGATCTCGCGCTCCATCTTCATCAGGGCGATCCTGAAATGATTCTGCAGCTGCTCTCCCACACGCCTGACACGGCGGTTTCCAAGATGATCAATATCGTCCTCATTACCAATGCCGTTGGCAAATTCAAGCAGATAACGGATG
>JAQTZZ010000046.1 GCA_028687545.1 Candidatus Wallbacteria bacterium | reverse complement strand
GTCCGAGTATGCCTTGAACGAATCGTCAATAGTCGTCGTCACAAAGCAGGAACCGTATTTAATTATAGACTCCTTGACGATGGTGTCCATATCTTCTACCGTATCTTCAGCCAATCCGTCCGGGCCGTAAACACAGACCGAATTCTGGTCGAACATATACTCTCTCCAGGAAGAAATTTTATACTGCCTGGGATTGTCGCGGCAGGTTCCGGCTGCGGCCTGGTATGGCTCGTCGACCTCCAGCACAGCTCCCTGAGTGCGGTAAAGCTCCAAATCGCTGACATAGCCTCCATAGCAGTTATCCCCGTTAGGGTTGCAGTTCATCAGGTCCTGCTCAGACAAGTCTTCCAGTTTTCCGCAATTGATTGCCACTGCAGTCTCCATGCAGGCCAATAAGGCAAAGGCCCAGCAACTGCCGCACTGCCCCTGGTTTCTTACAGGAGTCACCACATCGTCAGCGCGCCTGTCGACTTCTTTGGGCAGTTGAACCCGGTCGGCAGCGTTCAGGGAGGTCGTCAGACCGCTGTGCTGGTTTTTCTCCCGCCACCTGATCTGCTTCCTGATTTCAGCACAGGTTTCCTTCCTGTATTCCTCATAATCAACCTGGCTGGAATATTGATAGGGAGGAATCGCTTTTGGGGACACATGGAAAGCCCCGCCATGCTCTGCGGCGATTTTCACAGCATTGGTAAAAATAGCCTGTTTCTGGCTTTCAGAATATCTATAAGAGCCGCTGTCGTTTTCACTTGCCAGAATACAGACGGAATAAATCAGAATCAGAAAGCAGATAAATTTCATGCCCCCCCTTATACTCGATACTCTTGCAGCCCTGATTTCATTATAGGAAAATCCTGTCAAAATCCTGTCAGGGAATTGTAAAACAAATGTAAATATTCAGGTCTGATAAAGTTTCAGAAAAAAGACTTCACGAATGCAGCAAAATGAGATCAAGTATTTTTGATATAATGACAGATAAGTAGAATTCGCCTCTTTACAAATCAAGGGGGACTAAATGAAAGCTCCTTTATGGCAATTGTTAACTTTTTTTCTGCTGCTCCCGGCTCTCCTGACTGCAGCCGCGAATCCGGACACCCTGGAGAAAGCCCTGTTCGAGCATTATGTGCTCCAGGATACTGCCTCAGCCAGCGCAGATTACAAGACCTTTCTCAATGACACGAAAAAAAAGAAGAGCGACGGGTTTCAGGAGAAGGCTCAAGAAAGTTATAATGAACTCCTGAAATACCAGACCAGCGAGATTTCACCGTCTCCATCATACGGGGACGCCTTTGTTCAACAAATCATCAGTGATCCAGAGACATTAAACCCCTTGCTGCTGGTTAGTTCAAACACAGTCGACATGCTGGCCTTGATTTTCGACCCCTTGACTCGAATCAATGGTGATCTGACAATATCTCCAGCCTTAGCTGATTCATGGGAAACATCGGCAGACAACATGGAAATTACCTATTACTTGAAAAAAGGCATTCTCTGGCATGATGGAGCACCCTTTACAGCAGATGATGTCAAGTTCACTTTTGAAAAGATTCTTGATCCGGAATCGGGAAGTCCTTTGCAAAATTTTTATCAGGATGTAGATACAGTCGAAGTCGTCGACTCCCATGAAGTAAAAATATTCATGAAAAAGCCCACTATGGATCTCCCGGTGAGCATAGATACCATGATAATTCCAAAGCATGTTTTTGAAAAAGAGAATTTCAAGGCCTCTGAATACAACAGGCGTCCCATTGGAACAGGCCTGTTCGAATTCCTGGTATGGCAGCCCGGCGAACAGGTCGTACTGGTGTCTAATCCGGATTATTTCGCAGGGAGGCCATTTCTGGACAGGGTGATCTATAAAATTATCCCAGATAATTCATCAGCCTTTCTTTCTTTGTTGAGAGGTGAACTGGATGTGATGATGCTCACGCCTGATCAATATACGAAACAGGCCAGCTCAAAGGAATTCAGAGATAAGTTCTATATATATAGCTGCCCTTCGTTTGCCTTTTCGTGTGTCGCATATAACCTGAACCATCCGATCCTGAAGGACAGGAATATCCGTCAGGCCCTGACAATCGCCATTGACCGTCAGAGCATCATCGACAAAGCGCGCTATGGCTTTGGAAAGCCTGTCTTAACTGAAGTTCTGCCTACACACTGGGCTTGCGACAAATCGCTTGCTCCATATCCCTATGATCCGGGACTATCAAAAAAAAATCTGGCAGCAGCCGGATGGAAAGACGAAGATGGCGACGGGATCCTGGAGCAGGCTGGAATGAAATTCACGCTGGAACTTCTCGTCCCTCCCAGTGGTAAACTCTTGGCGGATATCATCAGAGATTACTGGAAGGCAGTAGGGATTGACGTGAAGATCCGATTACTTGAAGGTACGAAATATTTAGAACAAGAATTTCAGCATAACTTTCAAGCTTCCATTTCGGGTTGGGTGCAAAACTGTTTATGTTATGATCCATACGGATTATGGCATTCTTCGCAGATACCTGAGAAAAACAATGGTTACTCAGGAGCTAATTTCATTTCTTACCGCAACCCTGAAATTGACCGGTTATGCGAACTCAGCCGCATCACATTTGACAGAATAAAACTGAAGGAAATATATTACAAGATTCAGGCTATTATTCATAAGGATCAGCCTTATACTTTTCTCTATACCACTGATATTATTTATGCAGTAAGCAAACGCTTTCACGGCATCGAGGCGGCTCCTGCAGGCATTTTTTATAATTTTCCTCACTGGTATGTGCCGGAAGAGCTGCAGAAATATTAAATTTCAATTGATCTCAGTAATTGTAGTCAAACTGGCTTCTGCGGTAAATCGTACCATCGCCATTGAGTTCCATCTTCGCTGATCCGTATTTCAGGCGCATGTATCCCTCTTCACCCCAGTCTGTCCCCCAGGAGTTCTTTATGATCCAGTATCCTTCCCGGTCATTCCAGCCAATCAGCATAACTGCATGGTCAGTGTGAACAGAGTCGTCAGGAACATGATTGAAAATTCCGCCTTCATAACTCATGATCGCTTCGTCGCAGATGAGATAGACACAGCATCCGCCGTAATTGAAGATCACCCGCTTGATGAAGTCTTCGCCGGTCGTGTTGACCATGCCGTATTCGCCTTTATTGGTGTACCAGACTACTCCGTTACCTTCGATGACTGCACCCCATGATTCCAGCAGGGCCTGGGTTTCCTTGTCCAGCGGGAAAACGAAGCGGAACAGATAATCATTCTTTTCGATGCAGGGCAGGTTTTTGCATGTTTCGACATTTCCCACATAAGGTAACTCGGATTCCAGCACGAAGCCCCTGTTTACCACCAGATCCCAGGGGGATATCTTGTCGTCGCCCACACTGCCCTGGACTTGCACACAGTTGACCAGTAACTGCTCGGACAGGTCGTACATTTTTCCTGAGCCTTTGGCGATTGCAGCCTCGCAGATGCCGGCCAGGGCAAAGTACCAGCAGTTGCCGAAGTTACCCTGGTTTTTGGGAGTGGAAATGATCCCTGCATCCCGTTGATCGAACTCTTTTGGGAGCTGGACTGGCTTCGGGAGCACCGGGGTGAAGGTCTGCCGTCCTGACTTCCTGTAATCTTCCGCCAGCCGGGCAGAGAATTCCCTGGCCTCCCTGGCCAGATTATCTTTCCTGTCCTGCAATGCTGTGTCATCAATCAGGGCCTGCGGTATCGCTTTTACTGAGACGCGGTAGGAATTGCCGTCCAGAGTGGCTTCCTGAAGTGCCCTGGCATAGATATCCATTTTCTGGCTGTATGAAAGACATAAGGTTTGAGTTTCTGCTTGAAGAGCATTGAGTGAAAAAGAGAAAAACAGGAGAAAACAGATACTGTTCTTCATGCACCCTCCCTACTCCATACTTCCAAGATATCTTCCGGAAAAAAGTTATCAACATCCGGTCAGAGGCCGGTGGCCCGTACCGAGAGGCGTTCCAGCTCATTAATCATGGCCGTGTTGCCTGAATACACGTTATTCGTAATGCAATGGATGGCCCCGCCCCCCTCGATGATCTTGCTGCAATCAAAGCCTTTTACCGTATAACCTGGCATGAGCCTGCGGTAAGTTTCAAGCGCTTCCTCGTCAGTGGGTATGTTATACACAGGCACAAGGATCTTCCTGTTCACGATCAGAGAGTTCACGTAACTGAGGGTGGTAACATAACCTTGAAATTGACTTTCCTTATACTGGGGCATGACGATCCGTTCAATGCGGTATTTTTTACCTGCCAAGTCCCTCACTTCTGCCAGGGTTTTACAGTTTTCCTCCAATATTTCCCGGTTTCCCTGGACCGCATCGGCATCATTCCTGTATTCACCCAGGAGCAGGAGGTTGTAACCTAACAGCTTGCAGTAAAGATCGATATGCCCGGTCATTTCCTTTTTCAAGGGCTTTAAAAAAACCAGTTGTTCCACATTGTAGAAATCGCGGTACACATTCCTGATCTCCTCTTCGCTTTCGGAGAACGGATACTCCTCGTACCAGGAACTGAAAGCTGTGCCGTGTCCGTCGAACATCTGATTCCCGCCCGCTTCGCTGAATGCCATTATGTGAAGACCGCCCGGGAGCTGGTTGTAGAGGGCCAGGGCGCAGTCCTCCCCCATGTAGTCGACCAGGATCTTCTCTGATGTGCCGTCATCATGCACGACCCACTGTGCACCCCAGTCCCTTACCCAGATGAAATAGTTCCCGGTCAGGAAACGGACATTGGCCAGATTAATGCCTTTCTGCTCCATCTTTCCTTTCATGTCAGCCTGGTTTTCGCAGCAGAAATACACGAGTGTATCTTCAGCGATAAAGGCGGTCATGGCAAGCTGCAGGTCTTCGGTGCTTTGGTTGTAGCAGAGGATCACGCCTTCAGCCGTATCAAACTCGGCTGCAGTGTAGAAGTTCCCCTGTGGAACGCTGAGCGACCTGAATTGGGGGTTGATCCGGCCTGTAAGCCCGACTTTCTTTAGAAAATCAGCGTGGTTCTCGATCTGGGAGCCGTAAAGCACTACGGAAATAAACAGGAACTGTAAGACTGCTTTTTTCATGCCCCCCCCTTATACTCAATACTCCTGGGCTCTGATTTCATTATAGGAAAATCCTGTCAAAATCCTGTCAGGGAATTGTAAAATAAATGTAAAGATTCAGGCCATCCTTCATGAAGACCAGCCCTATACATTCCTCTATACCCCTGATGATGTTTATGCGGTAAGCAAACGTATCCACGGAATCGAGATCGCTCCTGCAGGAATTTTCTATAATTTGCCTTACTGGTACGTGCCAGAGGAATTGCAGAAGTATAAATAAATCAGGCTTATCCATATTTTCCGGTTTTGAAACCGGTCTGTTCAGATAGATGGACTGCAGGTTGTTTCCAGGGAGTATTCTGTATTCGCTTGAGTTGCATCCAGGCAATATGCAACAATCACCACTTTCTTGACTGTGCCTTTGAAATGCTCCAGACTAAATTCCCAGGTGCTTTTTTTGAATTCCACAACCTTGTTTTCAGAGTCACCAAGCAGGATCAGGCGCACGGGATAGGCGTAATTTGAGCGGAATTTCAGATTCAGGGTTCCCGGAGCCTGGGCATCGATTTCCAGATAATTGATACCCAGATATCCAGGTGTGTCTGTATCGATCACCTCGCTTGCAGTGCTGCCGGCAGAGATTTTTTTCAGAATTTTCAGATCCGGAAATCTGCTTCCGTCCTCGTAATTTTCCTTTTTCAGATAAAGGGATACAGCGAAATCACCATAAAATTTTTCCAGCTTGTCGCCAAGTGTATTTACAAGAGCAAGAGTCTGATCCTGGTCTATTTCAAACCTTTCCCAGAGGGATTTAACCATGGCAGGATTGAATTTCTCGCTCAGGAAGAGCGGTAGAACGACATAACCGTATGTTCTGCAGGCAATATCAAGCTGAGGCTCTATTAATGGAGAGTTTTCATATGAGAGGAAGCCAAGATAGCCGTTGACCTCAGGATACACATACTCTTCCGCCCAAGTGGCAGTTGGTTCGCAGATACAGGTGCTGTAGTCCCTTCCGGCCAGAAAATACATGAGCTGACAGGCATGCATGAATTCATGCGCACATGTCACCTTGAGATCACCTGTCTCTCTGTCACAATCATCATTCGGCATGTAATATTCCCCGCTAAAATCATTGTCAATTTCTATATAGGAGTCAGTAGATCCGTCAGCTAAGTCTTCAACTTTAGTCACTCCACAGGCCCCATCTCCCAGATCTTTGATGAATATCTGATAAGGGATTTTCGGCGCTTTCATGGCCAGCTTTCCGGTTTCATCCGACCAGGATTTTTCCAGGAACAGACCAGCATTGACCACAAATTCAGGGTGCTCCATGCCGTCGACTCCTACGACAGTCAGGTCAGTTTCGGCTGGCGCGTCCTCACCGGACATGGTGTAGTGAATTTCAAAATGAGAAGTCCTGTAAATCACTGCATCTTCTGCCCTGCTGCCTCTGCCGGCAAGCTGGTAGATATTGCCTCTGCTGTATTTCAGAATGTCTTCCTGCACTGCAGGATAAAGTTTATTCCAGGACCTTGCGACTTCCAGGAAGAAGCAGGTCAGTGAACCTTGCCGGATGTTATGGCAGAAGCTCCTGTCAGCATCACCATAGATCGATCTGACTGTAAGCAAAATCCGCTTCTGTTCTTCTCTGGAAAGATACTTGGTCTTGGCTGTTTCGATTCTGGACAGCTGATGTTTTATGTAATCGACTTTGAAATTTTTTCCGGTCAGTTGTGAATTGAGGACTGCAGCAGTGAGATTTTCCAGAATCGGTCTCAAGGAATCATCTGCAGCATGGATCGAGATGTAATCCTGGAAACAGGAAAAGTTCTGATCGCATTCCGTTATTTTCCGGCAGATTTTTTCAATCTGGGTTTCAGATCGGTTTTCCAACTCCATAGTCTGCAGATTCAGACTTTCAGTCGCAGAAATGGCCTGCTGATAGATATTGGAAAAGAACTGAATATTTTCTGAGATGGTCTCAGCTTGAAGGACTTTAACAAAAAACAACAAAGCTGTGAAGGGAGCAACAGCAAACCCGGATACTCGCATACTGCCCCCCCTTTTTAAGAAATCTTCCCCCGCCTGCTCCAACCCTTTCCCTGGTTCAGACCGGGTGTGCTTCAACTTCCTATATTTCTCTATAAAATAATTATGATTCAGGACTTTAAAAAAGCTGTCAAAAACATGTAAAATAAATGTAAATAAAACTGAATATTAAAGGAATGATGTATCAGTGTGGAAAAGTCTGAATGCTTTTGGCCTGAAATTACTGACTATTTCCCTGCTGCTCCCTGCCCTTCTGGCTGCCGCCACAAATGCTGACCAGCTGGATAAAGCCCTGTTCGAGCATTATGTGCTCCAGGACACTGCCTCAGCCAGCGCTGATTACAAGTCCTTTCTCAATGACCCGAAAAAATCCAGTGATGGAAGGGTTCTTGAGAAGGTCGAGGGCAGCTACAATGAATTACTGAAGAAGCAGACCAGTGAGATTGCATTGTCTCCGTCTTACGGGGATACAATCGTTGAACCATCACTTGAGCCTGTCACTCTTAACCCTCTGATTGCAGATGACACTCCATCTCAGGATATTTGTAATTTGATCATGGACGGGCTGGCTGACTATGACAAAAACAATGAATTGATTCCCGAACTGGCAGAATCATGGGAAATATCAGCTGACCATGCTGCGGTCATCTACCATCTGAGAAAAAATGTCCGCTGGCATGACGGAACCATTTTTACCGCAGAAGATGTCAAATTCACCTGCGAAAAAATAATGGATCCAGCAGTAGGAAGTGTCTATAGAAGCTTCTTCGCTGATGTAATCACAGTAGAAATAATTGATTCTCATACTGTCAGGATCGCCTGCAGCAAACCGGATATATATCTGATTGACCACCTCTCTCCTGTGATTATTCCCAGACATATCTATGAAAAAGTGAATCTCAGGACCTCGGAATATAACCGCCATCCTATAGGTACAGGTCCGTTCAGATTTTTACAGTGGCAGGCAGGCGAACAGATAGTGCTGGAAGCAAATCCTGATTATTACGGAGGAAGACCTTTTTGTACCCGTGTAATCTACAAAATCTCTCCAGACGATTCCATGACTTTTTTGTCGTTGCTGAGGGGTGATATTGATATGATGGGGCTGACTCAAGACCAATTCACGAAGCAGGCTAATACAGAAGAATTTAAAAAAAAGTTCAACTTGTTCGCTTATCCTTCAACACATGATTATGACTTCATCGCCTATAACCTGAATCTGCCTCTTTTAAAAGACAGGAACATCAGGCAGGCCTTGACTATGGCCATTAACCGCCAGGAGATCATTGACAAGGTGCTGTATGGCTTTGGAGTACCTATTGCAAGCTGCTTTCTTCCTTCCCACTGGGCTTGTGACAAAGCGCTCCCCCCATTTCCGTACGATCCTGCGCTCTCCAGAAAAATCCTGGCTGCAGCAGGCTGGAAAGACGAGGATCAGGATGGGATCCTGGAAAAAGATGGTACTGAATTTGACTTGAGATTGACTTTCAACAACCTCTCAACCAGAAAGTTAGTCGCCGAACTGGTCAGGGATTACTGGAAAACAGTTGGGATCAAGGTGACTCTCCTGACACTTGAATGGACGGAATACATTAAACAGATGGATGAGAAAAAATTTCAGGTTTGCTTAGCCGGCTGGACTCTTGATACTAACAGTGATCCAAACCAATACTGGCATTCCTCTCGAATTCCTGATGAAAAGAATAATTATGGTGGATTCAATTTCATTTCCTATGTTAACCCTGAGGTAGACCGGCTCTGCGAGCTCAGCCGTTCCACTTTTGACAGGGAAAAGCTCAAGCAGATATATTACAGGCTGCAGGCCATAATATCCGAAGATCAGCCTTATACTTTCCTCTATGCCCCCGACATCATCTGGGCTGTTGACAAGCGCATCCAAGGGATCGGGATCGCTCCTGCCGGCATTTTCTACAATTTCCCCCACTGGTATGTACCTGAGGGTATGCAGAAGTATAAGTAAGAAGAACTCGCTGAAATCTTTGTTCGTAATGCGAAAATGAAAAAGGGGCTGTTCAAAAAGTCGGACAGCCCCGATAATTTATTAAAAAATTTGTTATTTCAACAATTCACCTGTCACTGCATTCACCCGCACTGCAAATCTTCTTCCGCTCCTGAACGTGTAGCAGGGAACGAGTGCACTGCCGACGCTGGATCCGCAGGAAACTGAGCAGTAGCCAAGACTCCAGTGATTGTAGTTTATCTTTCTGCCGTTTTTCAAGGCTGAACCGATCGCTCCAGCCGATTTGCTTAATGCCTGTGCAGGGGAAAGCAATTTAAAACCCTGAGGCGGCATTTCCGTTATGACTCTCCAGATGCGGCAGCAGGCTATTACACCACTGTCGTTTGACAGAACGTTGATGCTGTCGCAATTATGCCCTGCGATTCTGAATCCGTTCCAGACCCTGCAGAAATGGAAGTAATAATAGAGTATTTCCTTCTTCCCTTCTCCGTCAGTTCCATAGATCGGTCTGATGAAAGATAGAGCAGCATCCGCAGGCAGCCCGCCGTGATTTTCGATGAACTGCAGAACCCCGACATAAGAGTCTTTGCGGCTCATTTTCATTGGTCTCGTGTCAGCTTTTCCAGCATTGGAAGGTGAACTGATTTCAATTCCGATATTGAGAGATGATGCTGTCGATTCTGTCAGCACAGGCATTTCCTGTATAGTGAAATCTTTTTTAACCTTGAAGGAGCAACTGACATTTTCACTCAAATGGCAGCTTCCACTCATAATGGAAGCTATGCCATCGCTGTCATTGTCAGGACCGGGATCAATAGGATCAGGATCAATCTCAGGATCGGGTTCAATCTCAGGATCGGGTTCAATCTCAGGATCGGGTTCAATCTCAGGATCGGGTTCAATCTCAGGATCGGGTTCAATCTCAGGATCGGGTTCAGGATTAGGATTGGGATTAGGATTAGGATTAGGATTGGGATGAGGCGCAGGATTGGGATGAGGTGCAGGATTAGGATTGGGCGCAGGATTAGGATTGGGCGCAGGATTGGGATTGGGTGCAGGATTGGGATTGGGCGCAGGATTGGGATTAGGTGCAGGATTGGGATTAGGTGCAGGATTGGGATTCGCATTAAGTAACTTAAGCAGTTGAGCACCTTGCGCCTGTGTCAGCGTTTTTGCTTTCACAGCTGCATTTATGGAATTGATCAGGGCATTACGAATCATTTGCTTGGCCTGCGCAGGGACTGTTGCCGGAAGCTGCAGATAATTCTTCACCAGATTCATGTATGCCTGAAAATCCTGGGCGCCTCTATAATCTTCTGCATAAGAGGCAGCGGTGCACACTACACTCAGTGCCAGAAAGAGAATAAATTTACACTTCATACTTCCCCCTTTATACTTGATGCTTTTGTAGTCCTGATTTTATTATAAAAAAATCCTGTCAAAAACCTGTCAGGGAAATGTAAAACAAATGTAAAATCCTTGATATAATATGTAATAATAATACCGATGGAGAATGATTCTGATAGCTCCCGGACTGAAATTATTGACGGTTTTTCTGCTGTTTCCGGTCCTTCTGGCTGCAACTACTGATGCTGACCCGCTGTATAAAGCCCTGTTCGAGCATTATGTGCTCCAGGATACTGCCTCAGCCAGCGCAGACTACAAGACCTTTCTCAATGATTCGAAAAAAAACAGGGACAGCATTCTGGAGAAAGCTGAGAATAGTTTCAATGAACTGCTGAAAAACCAGACAAGCGAAATTTCACAGTCCCCGTCTTATGGGGATACTATCATTGAGTCTACTATTGCTGAAACGATCACCCTCAACCCCTTGCTTTCAACTGACGATGCTTCCACAGATGTGAGTTACATGATTTTCGATACCCTGACGAACCTGGGGAAAAATTTAGAACTTACTCCAAGCCTTGCGGCATCCTGGGAGATTTCATCGGACTGCACAGTCATCACCTTTTTCCTGAGAAAAAAAGTCCGCTGGCAGGATGGGGTGGATTTTACCGCAGAGGACGTCAGGTTCACCCTGGAAAAAATCCTGGATCCTAAGGTCGAGAGCCCCCTGAGAGTTTATTTGACGGATTTAACAGATGCAGCAACTTTTGAAACCATTGATCCTTACACGATCAAAATCTCCTGCAGGAAACCGAGCCCATATCTCGCAGATTGGATCAATCCCCCAATCATTCCCAAGCATCTTTTTGATAAAGAGGATTTCGGGTCCTCGGCCAATAATCTGCATCCG
The DNA here is from genome assembly GCA_028687545.1 of Candidatus Wallbacteria bacterium. NCBI lineage: Bacteria > Candidatus Walliibacteriota > Candidatus Wallbacteria bacterium. Next base: position 21,878 of record JAQTZZ010000046.1, on the reverse strand, counting down.
GTCGGAACTGGCCCTTACAGATTCGTTGAATGGAGCAAGGGAGAAAAAATCGTGCTGGAGGCTAATCCGGACTATTTTGGGGGAAGACCCTTTCTTGACCGGATAATCATCAAAACCATTCCTGATGATTCGGCGACCTTGATTTCACTGCTGCGCGGGGATCTGGACCTGATGCAACTCTCCCCGGATCAATATTTCAAGCAGGCCAGTTCCAAGGAATTCCTCGAACGGTTCAGGGTATTCACCTATCCTGCGAATTCTTCCTATTCATTCATCGGTTACAACTTGAACCATCCGGTCTTGAAGGACAAGAAAACAAGACAGGCTTTGACTCTCGCAATCAACCGCAGGGAAATCGTCGATAAGGTGCTTTACAGTTTCGGAACCCTTACCTGTGGTGATTTCGCGCCTTCCCACTGGGCCTGCAACAAATCGCTTATCCCCTATCCATTTGATCCACAGGCAGCAAGGAAGGTCTTGGCTGATGCCGGATGGAAAGATGATGACGGAGACGGAATCCTGGAGCAGAAAGGAGTGAAGTTCAACCTGGAAATAAACATCAATGTTGGCAATCCTGTAAGAAAACTCATTGTAGAGATGGTGAGGGATTACTGGAAAACGATCGGAATCGAGACGAAGATCAATATACTGGAATGGGAAGAATACCTGAAACGATCAACTGAGAAGAACTTCCAGGTCCACATAGGAGGATGGGGGCTGTCCAACACCCATGATCCTTATGGGATATGGCATTCCTCACAGATCCCAGATAAAAAGAATGGATTTTCAGGATTCAATTTTATTTCATATAATAACCCTGAAGCAGACAGGCTCTGTGAACTGGGACACGCCACCATGGACCGGGAAAAACTCAGGGAGATTTTTTGCCGGTTACAGGCCGTGATACATGAAGATCAGCCGTATACATTCCTCTACATCCCAAATGAAATCTGGGCTGTAGCCAAGCGCATCCAAGGGATAGAACCGGCTCCTGCCGGTATTTTCTATAATTTCCCCCACTGGTACGTGCCTGAAGAATTGCAGAAGTATAAATAAGCCGGATTTTACATTCATTTTACAGGTTCCTCATTAGTCCTTTACAACAGCACATTATAATCAAATTAGAGGGTGAAGAATGGCATATGCATAACAATAAATTCATTGGATTCAGCCGGTTCATTCCACTCCTGCCAGTGCTGCTCATGTCGCTGAGGGTTGATTGTGCTGTTCTGGAAACTGCCGGTCTGACCCTGGAAGTTCCGCTGCAGGAACAGATCCGTCTGGCCATGATAACAGGCGAAACTACCCTGCTCGGAAACCTGATCGACAGGATTGCAGATAAGACAACTGAAGTTCTCCTGTCTGCATTTAATACAGGGATCCAAGCCAGAAGACTTGATGTGCTGAAATATCTGCTGGGAAGAGCAGAATTCCCGGCCAGAGATTTCAGCAAGGAAAGTGACTCTGATCTTTACTCCTTACTTAACGATTCACAGGATGAAGGACTGCTCAGGCTGATGCTGAAAAAAGGGGCTGTCAAGCTCCATCGCGAAATCGTGCCTGCAATCCACAGCATCGATCTGGCGGCTGAGCTGAAGCTGGATTCGTGGAAAAAAAGTAATCATTATAGTCCTCTCTGCTATGTAAAAAGTCCTGAAGTGGCCCAGTATTTAATTGATCACGGATATTCGCCAAAAACGGATTATCCGTCATCCAGTCCTTTGACCGAGGTGGATAGAGTGGATGTGGCGGAAGTACTGATCAGTAACGGTGCGGAATACAGGTTCCAGTTTCCCGCACCAATGGATCAAACAGGAGAAGTCTGCCACTGGAAGCACTGGTCGAGTCAAACTCTACCGCATGTGAAAACCAGGGAAATCGCAGAACTGCTGATCGAGAGAGGCTGCAGATACGATTTTCCGGATTACACTGGTTATTATCCAATCCATTGTGGAAGCATCACTCCAACTGTACTCATACTGCTGCTTGAACTGGGACTATCTCCGGATCTTCTTGACGGGTTCGGGATTCCGCCTCTTTTTTATTTTACCAGCCAGCCGGAAAAAGCGCGGATTCTTCTATCCCACGGGGCTGACCCGATGCTCAGAAAGTCACGCTGGAATATAGACATTTCCGAACAATACAGCTCAACTCTTGAAATTTCAGCACATATAAAATCATACGAATCCCGGAAACAGGACAGGAATGCAGTTGAAAAACCAGGATACACCCTGCTGCATTGCGCGGGAAACGGCGATTTTGTCCGCCTGATAGTGGAGGCAGGTCTTGATCCCAATGTGCGGGGTGGAGAATACGGCGAAACTCCGCTGCATACTGTTACTGATCCTGGAGCTTTGTCAGCGCTGATCGAAGCCGGAGCTGATGTAAATGCCAGAGACAGCCTTGGAGATACCCCGATTTTCAACAGAGCACTGAATCTTGCTGGTCTCAAATGCCTGATCAAGTATGGAGCAGATCCAGAAGCGAAAAACAGCAAAGGTGCGGGTGTGATGGAAATGCATCTGGATGCTGAATGCCAGGAATATCTGAAACAATTCTGCAGAGAAGAAACTCCGCCTTTTTCCCGGAACATATGCATAACTTGCAATCCCTTTGCTTTCCAGGAAGCAGTGGCAAACGGAGCTAATATCCTGGAGCCTTTTGATTTCAGCGCTGAAAAGGATGAATGGTTTCAAAAACGGGATGGGCTGTTGCCTCTGCTCGAACTGCTTAAAAATCGCCGTTGTAATATAGATCATGGAGAAAGCTTCTGCTGCGATCAGGTTTATTTCACCCTGATCCAGAAATTCCTGGATCAGGGCGGAGATCCGCAGATCACTGATAGAGAAGGCCGGACTCTGCTGGCACTCTGCCCCAGGATCGAAGCCGCCAGAATGCTAGAAAAAAAGGGATTCAATTTTAGAAGCACGATCGGCCTGGTGCTTGACAACGCAGTACAGGAAAACGGGAATGAGGATTTTGTGCGTTATCTTCTGAAAAAAGGCGGACTCGGGCTCAGAGAGGCTGAAAAAGTCTATCCGAACGGCACAAGCCACAGAATTATTCCATTGACGTTGTGCCTGCCTGAATATATTGAAATGCTTGTCCAAGCCGGATTTTCACCTGACGCAATTGATTTCGGCATGACCCCATTAACCTACGCAGTGGAAATGTTTTATCATCCGGGCTACCTTCAGAAAACAGAAAAACTGATCGCAGCAGGTGCAGATATCAACTTGGCTGACGGATCAGGGTTAACTCCACTGCATTATGCGGTGTATTTTTACTGCCGGGATATGGCAGCAGATAATTACGGAACCCTTGCTGACGAAGCGCTTCAGATTCTGAAAGTCCTGCGGGACGGAGGTGCAGACCCCAGGGCAAAAAACAGAGACGGGGATACAGCATTGGATATGTTGAGGAAAAGCTGCCAGGAAGAAGAAATAGCTATTGTCGGCAAGGTTGCGGAGATCGCTAAAATGCTGGAATAGTCAACTCATGATCGAGTTTTCTGATACATTGCATTTGATGAATTCAGCTTTTCATATTAAAGACCACATGTTGTACCTCCCAGCTTAATACTGATTTCATTATAGTCATCATAGCAACGGAATGTCAGTTGCATCTTGTTGCATTCAATATATTTCACCTTGGATCCCCGCATCTGAGATCAAATCTCTTCTAATTTCATCATTAATACAACCTGATGCAACTGTCAGAACCGATCTGATCTTTTTATAATTACTTTAAGGATTGCAAAGTAGACATGCGCGTCAATCAAGCGCTGAGGAGGCAGTATGGAGTATAACCTTCCAATGGCTTTGAGAGGCAGTTTTCTCGGAATAGCAAGTATTTTTCTGCTGCTCTGGAGCTACAGGGATTCCCGCCAGGTCAATCAGCATAAAATTGAGTTCAGGCAGTGGGTTCACAACCGGATCGAGCTGAAGATGGATGACGATGGTCTGCTGAGCCTGGAAGCATTGTAGATTCAGGGGGACCTTGCAAAATGTTCATTCTAATTAGTAGAATCCTGTTATGCCGGATCAGGGAAATAAAAACGACTCCTTCCGCACCGACCGCAGCCGGGATTTCGAGATTTTAAGGAATCGGGTCAATTGCACTGGCTGCGTGTTCATCGTAGGGCTTCCAGGGATGGGAAAATCCGTGCTGCTCAATGAGCTCGCCATTCATCTCCAGGTGGAAGGAAAATTCCCGAATCAGGTGAGCCTGATCCACTGCAGGAATGGCTGGAATGCAGGGGATTTCTATGCCGCAATCCTGGACCGTTTGAATTCACTGACAGGTAAGATGGAAAACAATGGAGTAGAGATCGATCCCCAGCAGATCGCTGAGAGGATCGACGAACTTCCGATGGCCCTGCTGATCGATGATTTTCAATATGTGGAAGACAGCCTGACCAGGAGCCTGGTGGAAGCAACCCATGAAATGCGGTCCGGGAAGCTTATCATCGCCTCGCGGATCGTGCCGGAGCTGGGAACCCTGGCTTCAGCCGGTGTCTATACCCACATTCTTAAGTATCTGGATCGTGAAGAATCGGGCTCCATGGTGACAAGGCTTTTGTCTTTTCACGGATACGAGCAAGGGGCAGGAAAATTAACAGAAGTGCTGTTCAGACTGACAGGAGGACATCCACTGCTGGTGAAGCTCCTGATCGGACTGGTGGTTTCAGGGAAAAACACAGTCCGGAATCTGGACCTGCTGGAGCACGCCATGCAGGAGAAATCTGAGGAATACTTCAATTCCATGTTCTGGGCTGGACTGGATGTACACTCGGTTTCTCTGCTTAGAACTTTCAGTCTGCTAAGGATTCCGGTCAATCAGGATTCTATCCTTGAAATGCACCCTGAAACAGACCATGTTATCCTCGCTTCGCTCAGAAAGCAGGGACTGCTGGAATTCGACCTGGAGGGAAATTACTGGATGCACGATGTGCTCAGGCAATTCGTCAGTCACAAGATGACGCAGGCGGAAATCAGTAAGTTGCATGGCCGGATAGGAGAATCACTGCATTCGGCAGGTCAGGCGAGCATGGAAATGCTGCGCGAGGCTTATTATCAGTTCGTGAGATCAGGGAAACTGGACCGCGCCGCTCAGATGCTTGTGGAGCTTGTGGAAGTCAACCATCTGACTGAGGACCAGCCCCAGGATCTGCTGCCTCTGTTGCGTGACGCCATAGAAACCCTGGGGATCAGAAGCGAGGAACTGAATTACGCTTATGTCAAGCAACTGGCCATGTTAAACCAGGATGAGGCAGAGAAGATCATCCATGGAATCAGCGGGTGGAGGCGCCATGATCTGTCAGGTGTCGTCTGCTACAATCGTTCTGATTTTCCGCATGCCAGGGAGCACTTTGAAAAAGCACTCGCCTGCTGCGACTCGGAAAAAAACAGATTGCTTGCCAGGCTCCAGATCGCCATCTGCCTTACTCTCTGCGGTGACAATCCTGGTGCAGAAAATATTCTGAAATCCATGGCTCAAGAGCGGCTTCTGGAAGAAAACGAGATCCTGAAAATCAAGTTCTACTGCTGGGGATCAGTGATCAAGCTCTATACAGAGAAGCCCGACGAGGCACTGGATTACGCCCGGAAAGCTGAGATACTCTGCCGGAAGAACAGGACTGAAAGCCTTTTGAACATCGCCATCGGCCGTCAGGGGGTGGCCCTCTGCCGGATGGGTGAATACCCAGAAGCGGAAAGACTTATGCTGGATGGGCTGGAAATGGGCCAAAGACGCGGCAACCTTCTTAGGCAGCTCGGGGCATATTCTTCGCTCGGATATCTGAAAGTCCTTACCCGGAATTATGAAGAGGCATTGGATTATGAGAACAGAGCCCTGGAAATCAGCCTGATTGTAAAAGACAGCGATTATGAGTTCGATACACATGCAGAGAAGGGCTATCTATTTACCTGCCTGCAGCGTTTTGCCGAAGCTGAGGCTGCCTTCGAGCAGGCGAAGGCAGCAATGATAAAATTGAACAATTCTTATTATGGGTTACTTTTCATAATCAAGAGCTCACCCTTCTTACTGGCTGCGGGACAGGCTGATAAAGCTATCTCGGAAATCATGCAAGTCAGTGACAGTCTGGATAGACTTTCTCCATCCTCGGTCGCACGGGTAAAATACTGTCTGTTCAAAGCGTTTCAACTGACAAACAGGCAGCAGGAAGCGGAAAAAACTTTCAGGGAGTTTCAGGATCTTCTCAGCAAACTCACTTCAGGTCTGGATGATGGAGTCCGTCGTTATGTCTCAGATGTGGAGCGGCTGTTAGAGCAGAAAAGAACCGGCATCTGCGTGCTCTGCAATGGTGTTACCAGACGCTTTGCTGAACCGGGTGCGCTCAGGGACCTGCGGCAGAGAAAAATGGATTTTGAAATCTTCATCGACTTTACAGAATCTGAGCTGCTGGTTGACGGAAAGCCAGTAGACCTTTTCGGGAAGACTATACTTGTTTCCCTGCTTTTTGCTTTAGCCAGAAAACCGGGACGCATTATCGGGACTCCAAAGCTTTTTGAACAGGTCTGGAAACGGAAATTTGACTATGCTGTTGACGGGAACAACTTCAGACCCACCATTTTAAGGCTGCGGAAAAAACTCGGCGATGAAAAAGGTGTGCGTTTCATCCTCACCTCTCACGACCGGGGAGGGTATTATTTTAATTCCTCAGTGAAACATTGCATAATTTTCAAGGAATAATCAGTACCGCATTTCAATACTTAGGCGAGCCTTTGGCACATATTGGTATTGAAGATTGAAAAAATCCAAACCAATTCAATAATACAACCTGATACAACTATCTGAATCGTTCAGGTGGTTTTATGATTACTTTAAGGATTGCAAAGTAGACAAGAGCGTCAATCAGGCGCTGAGGAGGAAGTATGAAGTCTAAAGTATGCGAATGTTCGTCAAGAAAATGGAGTATGTAGTTCATGGTAATCCTGTTCGTTTTACTGATGGTTTCAGCGGCAGATGCAAAATCAAAAGATAAGTTGGTCGGGGTGATCGGAGTACAGGTGGAAACCGACAAGGGCGGCAAGATCCTGACAAGCTCATTCTGCGAAACAACGGCCTGCGGATTTCAGAACATGGCCGAAGTTCTGGCAGTAACCCAGATCAATGCCAAAGAAGTGGTGAAAAATTCACTGATTCAGGCCAGAATGGCATGGAATGCACAGGCAAATGATTTAAGATCTTCAGTGGTCTGCTTCGCTATTTCACAGAAAGGCAGAAAGCTGATCCTGACCCCGGCCAGCTATCGCGATTTCAAAACCCAGAGCTCGATTCTCAGGCCTGCGATTGAAAGTGCCATTGCATTGGGCTGGTCTGGCAAGAATCTGCGGAAAGGAATTAAAACTGCAGTTAAGGCCTGGAAATGGGGAGCAGGTGAGATCAGCTATTTTGGCTTCGCTGCTGAAGCTTCATGCTTGTCAGGAAACAATAAATACATGGCTGTCTGCCGGGCTATGCAGAAAGGTGATCTAATTCGAGATGATGAGCCAGATGTCACTCCCGATGAACCTGATGTCACTCCCGATGAGCCAGATGTCACTCCCGATGAGCCAGATGTCACTCCCGATGAACCTGATGTCACTCCCGATGAGCCTGATGTCACTCCCGATGAGCCTGATGTCACTCCAGATGAGCCTGATGTCACTCCAGATGAACCTGACGTCACTCCCGATGAACCTGACAGCGACCCACCCACTGCCGAAGATCTTTCTGGGACCTGGTGGACTTCAGGCGGAGCTACGGATGGTAACACACATTGCTGGACGCCTGCAGACCCAGTCCCGAATGATGCTGATAAGTTGATCGAAATTGCAGATACATTCCTGGAAAAACTCGATGACAATAATGGAAAAGTTTGCGCTGCCATAATTGCTACAGCGCATCATGAACTGGGTACAGATCAGGATCTGGCCGACATTGGAATTGGGGCTGGAAAAGTCCTGGACTATGCCCTGGCTAAGGTGTACAAGCCCTATGCGGCGTTCCAGCAGGGCTATTCAGTGGGACAGGCATTCTCGCAAAATGATTTTCAAGGGATTTGTAAAAATTCCGAAAAATTACTTGAACTGATGGTGAAAGCCCAAAAGAGCAGCCATAAACACGCTAAATAAAACACTGAATTTCAAAACTCCCTCCATCGGGGCTGTCCAAGGCCCCTTTTTTTTTCATTCAGTAATCTAACAATTCGATGCCGAGGCCGCGCTTGTCCTGCTGCCGGGTTGCCTTGAATCATGGAACAAGATAGTCCTTGAGCGACGCAGAAGCTGCTGGGAATTCCGCATCAAGATCCTTTTTCGTGTATTCCCTGTCCTTCTTTCTGCTAATCTCAATCATATCCAGGATTTTTGCAGCTTCAGAGTCGGCTATGCCCAGGATTTTGAGTTCATATCTTGTAAGAACGGAAACTCTGAGCCTGATACTTCTGTCTTTGTCGTCAATAGTGAGAAGGCCGGCCAGCTGCTGGTAGTTTTTTTCGCCAAAGATTATCTTTAATTCATCAAGACTCCCGATCCCGCCGTTTCTCGCGCGGAAAGCCAGAATCTTTTCAGCCAGCGATCTGGGTAGGACAACGGCAAGTTCATCCTCTGAAGCTGTATTGACATTGGCTTTCATGATACGAGTGGGCTTCGGTTGACTACCAGGATTGTTTTTTTTCGGATCTACCTCGGAGTTGATCGAATTTTCAGAGCTGTCTGTCCGGGGAGCAGACATCCCTTGCGGATCAGAACTCGAGTCCGGTTTCACAGGTGAAGGCTGCGCATCAGGGCCGGGTGCAGGAGGTTTTACCTGGGAGTCGCCTGGTTCAGGCTGTGAAGGCTGTTCTGAAGGTTGCGCAGGCTCATTGTTTTCATTGTGCGCTGCAGGCTGAACCGAGGGCTGTGAATCATTATCATTATCCGAAGGCGTGGGCAGAATCGGAAGGTTAGAGGGAGATGGCGGATGTGGTAGCGGAGGTGGAGGCGGAGGAGGTGGAGGAAGCGGTGGCTTTGGAGGCTTGCGCAGTATGAATGAATTCTCAGGTTGGAAATTCTGCTGCTCTGATGCCAGAGCTATGGACAGGCTCAAAGTGAAAAGTAATACTGAAAATACAAATTTCATTTTCCCTCCAATAAACCTATTTTATTACAGATTTATGTTGCTGGCAAAATAAAATCCCACCCCTGTTCTTTGATCAACAAGCAGCCTTGAAACTTCTGGAGTATGATGCCTGGAAAGGTTGTGATGGAGACGGGATTCTGGATAAGAGTGGTGTGAAATTCAAGACACACTTTTTCGCCAGAAGCAGAGGGACTAAAGCACCCTCCCCTTATCAGTATGCGTTAGGGAGCAGGTTATCAGAAATGCAGGTTAATTTTTTCAGGTCAGTTCCATCAAGCTTGATTGAATAAATTTCGCCGGTTCCATGCAAATGCTGTACATAATCTGCATTGGAGAATATCAAGCGGCTGCCGTCCCTAGAAAAGCAGATTCCACCGGGATTTGATGTCTTGAACATCATGCTTTCATTTTTTCCAGTTGAATCCATCAGAATGAATCCTGTCTGATCAGGGCCCTTGCTGAAATCAAAGCAGGCAATCCTGGATCCATCCGGGGAAAAGCAGGGATATGAAGATCTATCACGGATTTTTAGCAATCCCGAACCATCTGAGATAACAGTACCAATGTATAAATCATTCTCACCCGCAAAACCCCTGTATTGAAAAATAACTTTTTTGCCATCCCGGGAAAAAGAAGGCTGGGCAAGTTCGCTTTCAATATCCGTGATTTTTTCGAGCTTGCCGCCTTCAAGAGGCAGGGCAAAAATATTGGTTTTCCCATCCATGTCTTCACTGAAAATCAGCTTTTTTCCATCTGGAGTGAATCTGGGTGAAGAAACACCAGTTGTTAAATCTGTAAGCTTCCGGACTCCACTGCCGTCGCTGTTCATAATGTATATTTCAGAATTCTTTCCATCATTTACATAATTGATCGCATAAGCGATCAATTTCTGGTCCGGAGAAAAACAGGGATCCCACTCAGATGCGCTGGTACTGGTAAGTCTAGTCTGATCGCTTCCGTCCTCGTTCATGCTGTATATCTCGTGATTGTTGTCGCGAAAGGAAACAAACACGATCCTGGCCTGACGATCTCCATCCATGCAGTTTCCTGTTTCCGGAGTTCCAGCATAGGCCAGGCAATACAGCAACATACTCAAAGAAATCAGGATTCTATTCATACTTACCCCTTAGTGTCTGGAATGAAGATCATGTCAGCTTGTGATCTTAAAAGTAATAATACAATGGCAGGATATGCTCCGAAAGTTGTATTGCGTTGTAAAAATTTTCGATTTCAGAAACGCGGATTGCAACAATCTTTCTGATTGATTCAACTTAATACTTCTGCAGCTCCGCAGGCACATACCATTTTTCGATGTTGTAGAAAATTCCTCTCCTGGTCGGTTCGATGCCGTGGAAACGCTTGTCCACCGCCCAGATCGCCTCGTAGCTCTCGATAAAAGTGTATGGCTGATCGTCATTGATCAACTTGTGAATTCTTTGGTAAATTTCTTTCCGTTTTGCCGGATCAATGGTTATCCTGCCCAGTTCAAAAAGTCGGTCCACTTCAGGATTTTTATAGGATGAAAAGTTGAAACCATTGCTTCCGGTCTTGTCAGGGATATTCCCGGATTCCCAGATCAGCGAATAATCGTCAGGATCACCAAAACCGCTCCAGGAAAAAAATCCAGCTTCAAAATCGCGTTTCTGCAATTTTTCCCAGAGTACCGGCCACGCCAGGCATTCAGCCCTGACTTTCAGGCCGATATCATTCCAGCCCTTCTGCACCAAGGCGGCGATCAGTTTAACTGTTGCGTTGGCTGTATAGGAAAAGATAATTTCCTGAGTCTCCTGCCAGCCGGATTCCAGCAGCAATGCCCTGGCTCTGGCAGGGTCGTGAGGAAGGGGGTTCGCAGATTCATCATAGGCCCAGCAGGTCCGGGAAAATGGTCCGCTGTGCACTTGGCCGTAACCATACTCGATTTCCCGGATAATCTGTTCCCTGTCGATCGCCATGGTCAAAGCCTGGCGTACTCTTTTGTCCTGATATTTCGACAAAGCCAGGTTATAAGCTATTGAACAGAAGCTGTTGACCGGGAATTGATAAATATTGAAACGATTCCTGAATCTTTCCTCACCCGCCTGCTTTGTGATCTGATCGCCGTTCAGGCATAAAACATCGATTTCTCCCTTCTTCAGGGCAAGGAATTTCATTGATTCGTCCGGCTGGATGAGGAAGATGTACTGGGATAAAAAAGGACGGCCATCGAAATAACTGTCATTGCCGGTCAGAATAATGCGCTCATCAGGAATCCACTCTGAAAAGCGGAATGGCCCTGTGCCGATTGGAGCCCGGTTCCAGCGGGGACTATCCATGTTTTCCTGCTCTAACAAATGCCTGGGAAGTATCCAGAAACTCCACTGGGACAAAGCTGATACCAAAGGAGTGTCATAAGTGATCCTGATTGTCAGAGGGTCAAGAATCTCAACTGTTTTAATCTGGTTGAAACTCTCGCTGCTCTGATCCATGATTTTCTGATAGGTGAACATCACGTCAGAAGCATCGAATCCGATTCCATCATGCCATTTCACACCTGATTTCAGATGAATTGTCAGGATTTTCCCTTCAGCAGTCTGTTCCCAGCGCTCGGCAAGATCCCCTGTCCACTCTTCGTTGCGGTCTTTTTTCAAGAGTCCGTTGAACATCAGCCCGATTACCCATTGTGCTTCATCTTCAGTAGCTGTGAGGGGATTAAGAGTAATCGGATTTGAGGAAAGAGTGTTAATGATACAGTCACCATATGCCGGAGACAGATCTGCAGAATTTTCCGAAACTTCGGTGGTACCTAAAAATTGAAGTTTCTGATGAGCCATTCCGCAGCCGATTAAGAGCAGTGCTGAGCAGATCATGAGCATAAATTTCATTTCTACATTATACACCAAAGCTGGAATGACCCCGTGTTTCAAGGTCGTCAAATGATTATTGATCTTTGCAATCAATAATCCCTCAAGGGGATCGAGTCCTGTAATCATCCTTCGTGCGGGTAAACTCAGGCTGATAACAGTCTTCGATGATCTTTAACTGGTCAATGTAAGCGGCACTGCTGAATGAAATTGCAATTCAAAATGTTTCTTTGACCAGGTAAAAGCTCAGTAAAAGATGTATTATGCAAGTGGCGGCGAAAGACTGTTTTTTCCAAATAAAATCCAACTCGAAATGCGAGCTGTTATTTTTGATATAATAAAAACAGGTCATACTCAGCTTTCACTGAGCAGAAAGGGAAAGAACATGAATGCTTCAGGCCTGAAACTGCTTACAATTTGTCTGATGCTTCCGATCTTTTGGGCAAACGCTACGGATGAAATCATGACAAAGGGGCAAACCAGTGAGATTTTACTATCCCCGTCATACGGGGATAGTATTATTGAACAAGCACTCAGCGATCCGGCTACACTCAATCCCCTGTTATCGCAGGATACCGGCTCTGATCAGGTAATAAATTTAATTTTCGACTCGTTGACCCAGGTCAATGGTGATCTGAAACTGTCTCCCTGCTTAGCTGATTCCTGGGAAGTATCAGCTGATAACATGGCAATCACCTTTTACCTGAAAAAAGGTGTCCGCTGGCATGATGGCGTGAACTTTTCAGCGGATGATGTCAAGTTCACAATTGAAAAGATCATGGACCCTGAATCAGGAAGCTCTCTCAGGTGGTCTTTTTCAGAAGTGAAAACAATCGAAGTCGTCAACACTCATGAAGTTAAAGTAATCCTGAAAACCCCGACTCAGGATATCCCATTGAAAATAGATTCACAGATAATACCCAAACATATCTATGAGCGGGAAAATTTCAAGACCTCTGAATACAACAGGCACCCGATCGGAACCGGTCCGTTCAAATTTCTGGAATGGCAGCCTGCCGAACAGGTCGTACTGGTAGCAAATCAGGATTATCATGAAGGAAGGCCGTTTCTGGACCGGGTGATCTTTAAAATCATTCCTGATGACTCAGCAGTCCTGCTTTCATTGCTGAGAGGTGAACTGGATTTGATGACGCTCACTCCTGATCAATATACGAAACAGGCCAAGTCAAAGGAATTCCACGATAAATTCAACATTTACAGCTGCCCGGCATTCAGCTATTTTTATATCGCTTACAACCTGGATCACCCGATCCTGAAAGACAGAAATATCCGGCAGGCCCTGACAATCGCCATTGACCGCCAGAGCATGATCGACAACGTGCGCTATGGATTCGGAAAGCCTATTGCAACTGATTTTCTGCCTACCAGCTGGGCTTGCGACAAGTCGATCGCTCCCTATCCCTATGATCCAGTACTATCAGGGAAAATCCTTTCCGCAGCCGGGTGGAAAGACATAGACAGGGACGGGATCCTGGAGCGTGATGGAATGAAATTTTCGCTGGAGCTTACCATCTACAATGCAAGTCCCACTGCCAAACTGATGGCCGACATCATAAGAGACTGCTGGAAAGTAGCGGGAATCGAAGTCAAGATCCGAGTGCTTGAATGGACGAACTTTTTAGAGCAGGAATATCATCATAACTTTCAAGCCAACATTGGCTGCTGGCTGCAGGGAAATCTGCTCTATGATCCATTTGAGACATGGAACTCTTCACAAATACCGGATGAAAAAAATGGATATTCAGGAGATAATTTCATTTCTTACCGTAACCCTGAAGTAGACAGATTGTGTGAGCTTGGCCGAATCACTCCTGACAGGATTAAATTAAAGGAAATTTATTACAAACTCCAGGCTATCATTCATGAAGACCAGCCATACACATTTCTCTTTTCCACTGATGATATTTTTACAGTCAGCAAGCGCTTCCACGGCATCGAAGCAGCTCCTGCCGGCATTTTTTACAATTTCAGGCACTGGTATGTGCCGGAGGAGTTGCAGAAGTATAAATAAGTCTGGCGTTCGTGTCAAAATAACCGGTTCCTGTATCTTGAATTCGTATGCCATCATTAGAACATACTCATGCCGAGTTTTAAAAAAGGATAAGGGGGAAGAGTGAGGAAAATCACAGTAATCCTGATCATATCAATGTTCACTCCCTGCGCCTGGGCGCTGCATGAATCTGAATCAAATGTTCTACCGTCGATTGTGCTTACGAACTATGCCGACGGAACAGAAATCCGTTTTCCAGCTCCCCTGCTCAGAGGGATACTGGCCAATATTGATCTTGATTCAGTTACAGTGATCAACCAATCCTCGACCAGAGAAACTCGCATAATGCCTGCTGAGGCATACCAGGGGCAGTTCAAAGCGCTCACTGAGCTTGTTCCGGGTAAAAACAGGCTTCTGATCCGAGCAGGAACTGCTGAACTGACCTTGAATCTGACTTACACCCCACAGACTAATCCTTACAGGGTCACGGTAATCTACTTCACCGATTCCTCAGGAAGCACTGAATACCAGACACCGCTCGGCCATGACGCTCAAAATTTCCGGGATAAGCTCGATACAGCGATGAAATTGATGCAGACATTCACAGCAGAAAGTCTCAATGATCAGGGATACGGCCGCGCCACTTTCAACTTGGAAATTGGAGAGGATGGAAAAGTGCCGGTAATAGTAGTGAAAGGTTCCCATCCGGTAGAATATTATCGTAAACTCTGTGATACGGATCTCAGTTATGAAATTGGTCAGGAACTGGATAAACAGCTTTGCAACCAGAAATACAATGCCCTGATTTTCACTACATTCGCCTGGATAGACAAGCAGTCCGGGCTGCTCAGGGCATACTCTGCGCGCGGAGGCATGAACTACGCACTGAATTCACACCCAGATCTTTTCACCTGGCCGGGCAGGCTGCAGGACGTCCAGAAAGTTTTTTCCGACTCCACAGCTTTGAGTACTGAATGCAGGATCTTTAAACGCGATGACCAGAACTCTCTTCCCTACAGTACATCCGGCTACAAAGATACTTTCTGGGCTGCGGCTTCTACTTCCATGGGAATTTCACTGCATGAACTCGGACATACTTTCGGGCTCAATCATTCGAGCTGGGTTTTCGATATCATGAACAGTTGGGGAATAGACCATTTCAACCGTTTTTTTTCAGTAGCAGATCCGCCATCGTCCCTGACCGGCAAGTTCATACATTTCCCCGGATATTTCACACCCTGCTGGTCACCTGAAAGCGCATTCTGGCTGAAAGGAAGCAAGTTTTTTTTCCTGGACCAGGCAAAGCACAGCTCCAGCATCTGGCAGACCATGCCGGTCATATCCCTTGACAATAAATGGACTATAACGGTTAAAAGCGGGAGCGGGGTTAGAGCAGTAAACGCGGGGTTTTATAAATCATCTTCAGGGTGCCTGATATTTCATGATTCCGACTCAAATTCCCAGGAAGTTAAAATTCCGATTTTCAGCATCGGCCGCTGGGTCATCGATCCGGCGGGCGGTCCTGGTGCGTGTCTGTCGCTGTCTGCACAGGATTTTTGTGGTAACTACGCTGTCTATAGAGATTTCAGCTTTGATCGCAAACAACTCCTGGATGAGCTGCACAAACCCTGGCTGCGCCGCTGGCAGACAGCATCAGTTGATCATCCCTGCAATGACACGGATTTCACAGAAGAAGTATCCCTGACTACCGATGAAGTGCAAAAAATCGAAGATGCGACAGCAACTTCGCAGTTGAGAGACTGGGCTGAAATCTGCCCCTGTGAAAATTCTATAGAGGCAGGCAGAACCAGATATCTGCTGCGAACGATCACCACTGAGAAGCCCTGGAATCTGAATGTCTATACCTGCGGATGCAGTTCAATAATGGCCTGGTTCAATGGCGGTCACTTCATTTCTGCCTGCACTCCAGGGGAGCCCTCCCCGCAGTTTGCTCCATATCAGGCTCATCTCAAAGTCGGAGAAAATCGGCTGCTGGTCAGATGCATGGGAGTGACTAATGACTATGGGTGTTTCATCAGGCTGGAATCCTCAGACGGGACCTGCCTGAATCTAACTGACGAGGGCAGGCTGGTTCCGGTCTTTTGACAGGGCATGGTATCGCTCTTCAATACTTCTGCAGCTCCGCAGTTACATACCATTTCCCGCTGTTGTAGAAAATCCCTGTAACAATTTTATTGCAGGTTGTTTGCTTGTGGAACGCCTGTTTTAGGATATCTTTAACTAGAACCATGATTAGACTTCCAGTACTTCTTTTTCTCATTTCAGTGACTCTCTGCCGGGCTGAATCACAGTGGACTGTGATGCTTTTTCTGAACGGCGATAATGACCTGGACCTTGCGGCAGGCGAAAGCCTGAAAAATCTGATGAAGGTCGGTTCAACACCTCTGGTGAATTTCGTCGCCCTGCAGGATCACGCCGGAAACGGTGACACTGAGCGGCATTTTGTGGAAAAAGGCCGTCTAATCACCGAATCAGTCGGCGAAATCGACATGGGCGACTGGCACGAAGCGCTGAATTTCTTCAGATGGAGCGTACAGAATTACCCGGCCAGGCACTATTTCTATATCATCTGGGACCATGGCATGGGCTGGATCGACTGGCTGAGCGGGAAAAATAAGTTTTCCCGCGACATCTCCCTGGATGCCACCAGCGGGCATTGCATGAGCACCCCGGATCTCAGGGAGCTTTCCAGCGGCATGCATGGCATACTCGGCCGCAAGATCGATGTGCTTGGTTATGACGCCTGCCTGATGGCCAACCTCGAGGTGGCCTGGGAAACGGCCGGAGATACGGATTTCATAGTCTTTTCAGAGGAAATCGAATCAGCCCGGAGCTGGCCCTATCACATGATTTTTCCACTGCTGGTTGAGCATCCGGAAACTGAGCCTGAAGCAATCTCCATCCAATGCGTGCTGAAAAACACCGAGTATTACCAGAGCATACAGGCGAAAGCTACCTTGTCGGCAGTAGATTGCAGCAAACTGACTGATGCAGCAGGAAAATTTGAAAGCTTCCTGACCTTGCTAATCAATAATCCTCATCTTGGAGAACGTTACAGGATTGCGATTTCGCAAACCCAGAGTTTCGCTTATCTCTGGTATCGTGATCTTTGCGATGTGGTGAAAAAAATGGGGACTGTGGCTGATATGGATCTGCAGGGCACAGATCTGGACCTTATCCATGGACTGGAGGTCAGCCCGTATCCGCTGATAATCTGTTCTGGTCATACAGGAGCTGGTGTGGAAGAAGCAACCGGACTCTCTATTTACCTGCCTGACAGAGACGAATATGAGAAACATAAAAAAGCCTATAAAAATCTTAAATTCTGCGGGGACACACTCTGGGACGAATTCCTGGAGACCCTTTATTATCCAAAATCTCCGATTCCTGTGATCGATAAAATCGAGCTTATTGATGAAAATGGAGACGGGTCAGTTGCGCCTTCCGAATCTGTCAGATTCAAAATCACGCTTTCCAACAAGGGGCTGCAGGCTGCGAGCTTGAAAATAATGCTCTCAGCTTCCTCAGAGGCTGTGATTCAAAACTCAGAAACCTATCTGGAGATTTCCGCAGGGGGAGAGGCTATCTGCGAATCCCTGTCTGCCAGGATCGCTCCTGACTGCCCTGAAGGAAATCTGAAGTTCGGGATCGATTTGTCGTTCAATGGCCGTGTCATGCATGAAAAATACAGTCTGCGGGTGCATCACAGTTTTGCTGTGAAAAACAGGGTGCTGCTGATCCTGAAAAAGTCGGATACAGTTCCTGCATCGGTTTATCGTGCCGCATTGTCATCAGCAGGAATAAAATTCGACCTCTGGGACCCCTCTATCGATGGAAAAATAACCTTTGATACTCTTGGAAAATATACAGGCGGTGCTGTGATCCTGGCTGAGACAAGCGGCTCAGACTTGGTCGATCTTAAATTAGCCATTTTCACAAAGTATCTGGATGCAGGAGGCTCCCTGCTGGCATGCGGACAGGACTGGGGCAGGTACAAGGGGACAACCGCATTCTACCAAGAATATCTGGGTGCAAAATACCTCTCTGATGATGCAGGAGAAAATGCCATCTCAGGTTGCAATGAATTCTCCGGAATTTCAGGTGCGCTTTCAGGCTCCCAAAGTCCTGACCAGATCGAATCAGCGAATGCTGAAGTTGTTTTCAGATACACTGGGGGAAATCCGGCCGGCCTTTTTCACGCTGGAAGTTCGTATAAAACGATTTACTTAGCCTTTGGACTGGAAACACTTTCATCTGAAACAGTCAGCATATTGATCCTGTCAAAAGCAGTCAGGCTGTTGTTGCCGGACGTTTCCTCAATGCTGAAAAATCTCAGCAGGCTGGAATTATCTCCTGATCGGTCCGAAACCGGATTCTGCGAAGAATCCCTGATTGAATCGATCGCCGCATCCAGTGCCGCAGGAAACAGCACAGGCTCTCTGCAATGCGGAACAGCCAATCAGCGGTTGATCCTGGATAAAATTCTTGAAATCAGATTGAATCGTCCCAAGGAGGGTTAATGATCAAGTTCGGATTATTTTGCTTGTTTTTCTTCCTGGCAGCTGTCCCGCTGTTCGCTGAAAAACCCTGGACAGTGATGGTGTTTCTGAATGGCGACAATGATCTGGACAGTGCCGGAAAAAAGGATGTGCAGGAAATGATGAAAGTCGGCGGGAGCAGCGCTTTGAATATAGTCGTGCTCCAGGATGGTTATGGTCCTGACAACACCCGCAGACTGGTGATCGGATGTGGCACTGCTGAAATTGAGAAACTGCCTGAATTAGACATGGGGGACTGGAATCAGGCCTTTGATTTCTTCAAATGGAGCGTAGACAATTACCCTGCTCAACACTATCTCTATGTAATCTGGAATCATGGCGACGGCTGGCGGAAAAATCCAGCCAACCCCCTGAGAGGTATTTCTTATGATTTCTATAACAACAGCCACATCTCAACGCCTCAGCTGGGTCTGCTTTCCAAAAAAATGAATGATTACATCGGCCGGAAAATCGACATCCTCGGCTATGACGCCTGCCTGATGGCCATGGCTGAAGTGATCTGTGAGACCGGAGACTATGTGGACTATACAGTCGGTTCGGAAGAAACCATCCCTGTAGCAGGCTGGCCCTATGACCTTATCCTCTCGTCCATTACGGCAGAACCGGGAATCAAATCCGGCAAACTGGCCGGGGAAATCGTCAGGCTTTATCAGCAGTCATACAGCGGTGGAAGCCAGGGTTCTGCAGAAGTGACACTTTCGGCAATAAACAGCAGCGCACTTCCAGGCATGATCAAGGCTTTGAATGATTTCACTGCCGACCTCACCGCGTCATCGTTCTATAACGACCGGATTCAGGGATTGATCGAACATTCCCAGGAATTCATGATCAGGGACTATATAGACCTGGGCGATTTCGCCGTCTGCCTCAAAACCGACTCCAGCGGTACTCTTAAAATCAGGGCTGAAAACCTGCTCAAAACCTTATCAGGAAGCGAAGGCGCGATAATCTCCAATGGCAATACCGGCGGGAGTGTGTCCAGGGCTACGGGCCTCTCGGTTTACATACCGACCAGGGTTGACTGGGACGGTAACCGGGAAACATACAGGCAGCTCAAATTCTCGGAAATTTCAGGCTGGGACGAATTTCTGGACAGCCTGTATCATCCGCAAGGGATTTCCCTGTCCTTTGACATGCTGTATATCTGCGACCAGAACGGGGAATACAGGATCGACGCTGGTGACGAACTCAACCTGACAGCCGGATTCTCCAATATTGGAAGCACAGCCTGCGGAAAGATCATCGTGAAAATGCTCTGCCAGGACGAATATCTTTCACTGTCATCTGCTTCAGGCGGTTCGATCCTCAGGATAGAAGCCGGCGGTTCCGAAACTCTCAAAGGGCTCAAGGCGCAAGTTGCCAAAAACTGTCCCGTTGGGCATGTAATCAGGCTGGAAATCAGCGCAGCCACCACCCAGGGAGAACTCAGCTCAGTCCGGAATGTGACTGTCGGTGAATAGAATCATCTCATGAATTGTCACAATTTGTCACTGACTGCAGCTGGAAAAGCACTGAAGTTCAGGCAATAATTCAACTATCTGAATCTGTGAAAGCGGATTGAGGCGGGCAGTATGAAGAATCAACAGAAAAGAAACATGGTCTCAAAATATTTCAGTAAGCCCCAGTATCAAGGCGATTAATTGATGTTCTGATCAGTTTAATTAACCCTCCCCTTGGGAGAGCGGATCTGCTCTCCCTTTTATTTTATGGACACTTGAGGTGCAGGCGAAAAGTTGAAGCTCCATGTGATTGGAAGTATAATGAAACAACCTTACTTGATGCGCATGGAGAACAATTGTTTTATATTAATCTTCTGCTTTTGCTGTCAGTTCTGTTCCCTTTTCAGGCTGGAGCCGAAAGCCCACCCACCCTTGAAATAAACATCGACGGAGCTGTGATGCAGTTTGTGCTGATCAGAGCAGGAGAATTCCAGATGGGCTGCCTGGAATCAGATCTCAGCGAGGAAACCCCGCAGCACACGGTGAAAATCTCTAAAGATTTTTATCTGGGAAAGTTTGAAGTCACCCAGGGACAGTGGCAGGCAGTGATGGGTACAAACCCTTCGCTTTTCAAGGGAAATTCGCTTCCAGTGGAGCAGGTGAACTGGGACGAGTGCTGCGAATTTGCCGGAACCCTGACGTCCAGGAAAATCGGGATCTTCCGACTCCCCACTGAAGCGGAATGGGAATATGCAGCCAGGGCGGGTACTGATTCACGTTACTGGTGGGGAACTTTCGCGGAGCCTGATTATCTCTGGTATTACGACAACGGTCAAAACCGGACTCATCCGGTAGGATTGAAGAAACCCAATCCCTGGGGTCTCTATGACATGCTTGGCAATGTCTGGGAATGGTGCCGGGACAGCTTCGAAGCCGACTATTACCAGAGATCGCCTGTGGAAAACCCGCTCAACCAGGCTGCCGGGATCGACAAAGTCCTGCGGGGCGGCTCTTTCTGGTGTTATCCGTACTTCTGCAGAGCCCAGCTCAGGAACCATTCCCCTGCCCGCGTCTGGAGCCAGATGTACGGGTTAAGGCTGGTTTATCTTCCTGAAGCGAAGTCTTAATATTGTTTGAGATCTGTCAGGATACTGTGAACACCTCTATCGGCTCAGGCTTTCCCCGCAATTCCACTTTGCCAAGCGGCCGCAGGTTGGAGATGCCTGCGAGAAAGGCTGTGTCCCCTGATACCGCGATGGGTGATTTGAGCTGCTTGGTCGCGGACTCCAGACGTGAAGCGGTGTTGACGGTGTCACCCAGGACTGTGAACTCAAGGCGGTGCCCTGGAGCACCGATAGCTCCAGCAACCACTTGGCCGCTATGGATGCCGATGCCGATCGCTAGCGGAGTTTCGCCACGGGCTGAGCGTTTCCTGTTCAGTTCTTCAAGGGCAGTGATCATCCCTCTGGCGCAGGAAATGGCTGCTGAAGCGGCGGCAGAAGGTATTGCATCGCTTCTGGAAAGGCCGAAAACAGCCAGCATGCCGTCGCCGATGAACTTGTCCAGAATACCGCCATGGAGCTTTACCTGCTCCAGCATTGCACCATGGAATTCATTGAGCTGTGCCACGACCGTTTCAGGGGCCATCCCGGAACTCATCGCAGTAAAGCCCCGCAGATCACTGGAGAGAATAGTGACCGCTACACTCCGTCCTCCGACAGCCAGCGCCTGGTCGACATTTTCATCAAGCACCCGCTCAACTGCTCCTTCATGCACATACTGGCGGAGCATCTGCAGGCGCGCGAGTGTCACAAGATTGCGGCGGGCGCGATTGGCTGCAGCCAGACCAACAATCCCGGCCAGGGCAAAGAACGAACAGACT
>JAQTZZ010000045.1 GCA_028687545.1 Candidatus Wallbacteria bacterium | reverse complement strand
TGTAGGTCACTTCGCAGGTGACAGGCGTTGTACCCTGCTTCAAGGTAAAGGTAGCTGTTGTGATCGTAGAAGGATCCATGCCCTCGCTGAAGGTGGCTGTGATATTCCCGTTGACTGCCACGGCTGTAGCCGCATTGGCAGGACTCGTGGAACTCACTGTAGGCGCTGTATTGTCAGGCGCAGCACCAGTCGTGAAGCTCCAGGTCTTCTTGACTGCCAAAGCATTGTGTGCCTGATCCTTGGCAGCAGTAGTAATCTCCGCAGTATAAGTGGTGTTGAATGCGAGATCGCTGGCCGGGTTCAAGGTCGCAGTAGTACCCGTATACGTCACCTCACAGGTAACAAGTGTTGATCCCTGTTTCAAGGTAAAGGTTGCGGTGGTGATTGTAGAAGGATCCATTCCCTCGCTGAAGGTGGCTGTGATATTCCCGTTGACTGCCACAGCAATAGCCGCATTGGCAGGACTTGTGGAACTCACTGTAGGCGCTGTATTGTCAGGCGCAGCACCAGTCGTGAAGCTCCAGGTCTTCTTGACTGCCAGTGCATTGTGTGCCTGATCCTTGGCAGCAGTAGAGATCTCCGCAGTATATATAGTGTTGAAAGCGAGATCGCTGGCCGGGTTCAAGGTCGCAGTAGTACCGGTATAGGTCACTTCGCAGGTGACAGGCGTTGTACCCTGCTTCAAGATAAAGGTTGCAGTAGTGATCGTAGAAGGATCCATGCCCTCGCTGAAGGTGGCTGTGATATTCCCGTTGACTGCCACAGCAATAGCCGCATTGGCAGGACTCGTGGAACTCACTGTAGGCGCAGTATTGTCAGGCGCAGCACCTGTCGTGAAGCTCCAGGTCTTCTTGACTGCCAGTGCATTGTGTGCCTGGTCTTTGGCAGCGGTGGAGATTGTTGCTGTATAAGGGGTGTTGAAGGCTAGATCGCCGGCAGGGGTCAGGGTCGCGATGTAGCCATGATATGTCACTTCGCAAGTGACTGGCGTAGTACCCTGTAGCAAGGTAAAAGTAGTTGTAGTGATCGTAGAAGGATCCATGCCTTCGCTGAAGGTCGCGGTGACGTTCCCGTTGACTGCCACGGATGTAGCAGCATTGGTTGGACTTGTGGAACTCACTGTAGGCGCAGTATTGTCAGGCGCTGCTCCTGTGGTGAAGCTCCAGGTCTTTGCGACAGCCAGTGCATTGTGTGCCTGGTCTTTGGCGGCCGTGGAGATTGTCGCTGTATATGGAGTGTTAAAGGAGAGATCGCCGGCAGGGGTCAGGGTCGCGATGTAGCCATGATATGTCACTTCGCAGGTGACTGGCGTAATGCCCTGCATCAAGGTAAAAGTAGTTGTAGTGATCGTAGCAGGATCCATTCCCTCGCTGAAGGTGGCTGTGATATTCCCGTTGACTGCCACAGCAATAGCCGCATTGGCGGGACTTGTGGAACTTACTGTAGGCGCTGTATTGTCAGGCGCGATTCCTGTGGTAAAGTTCCAGGTCTTTGCGGCGGCCAGTGCATTATGCGCCAGATCTTTGGCAAGTGTGCTGATCGTCGCAGTATAAGTGGTATTGAATGCGAGATCGCTGATCGGAGCCAGGGTAGCGATGTAGCCAAGATACGTCACCTCGCAGGTGACAGGTGTTGTACCCTGCTTCAAGGTGAAGGTAGCTGTAGTGATCGTAGCAGGATCCATTCCCTCACTGAAGGTGGCTGTGATATTCCCGTTGACTGCCACAGCTGTAGCCGCATTGGTGGGACTTGTGGAACTCACGGTGGGAGCTATGTTGTCTGCTGCTGAACCTGTGGTAAAATTCCAGGTTTTTGCGACAGTCAGCGCATTGCCTGCCAGATCTTTGGCACGAACTGTGATCGTAGCAGAAAACATAGAGTTGGCTGCGAGATCGCCTGTCGGGTTCAGGGTCGCAATTATACCCAGATACGTCACCTCGCAGGTAACTGGTGTTGAACCCTGTTTCAAGGTAAAGGTAGTGGTAGTGATTGTAGTAGGATCCATTCCCTCGCTGAAAGTCGCGGTGATGTTCCCGTTGACTGCCACAGCTGTAGCGGCATTGGCAGGGATTGTGGAGCTTACAGTGGGAGCTGTGCTGTCTGCTGCTGATCCTGTCGTAAAGCTCCAGGTCTTAACGACAGTCATGGCATTATTTGAAAGATCCCTGGCCACGGTTGTAATCATAGCTGTATAGATAGTGTTGGCTGCCAGATCGCTGGTCGGATTCAGGGTTGCAATGAAGCCGAGATAGGTCACTTCGCATGGAACAGGCGTTGACCCCTGTTTCAAGGTAAATGTAGCGGTGGTGATCGTAGAAGGATCCATCCCCTCGCTGAAGGTGGCTGTGATGTTTCCATTGACTGCCACAGCTGTAGCGGCATTGGCAGGGATTGTGGAACTGACTGTGGGGACTGTGCTGTCCAGCGATGTACCTGTCGTAAAATTCCATGAAGTGTTGACGGCAAATGCATTGCCTGCCAGATCCATGGCACCAGTGGTAATAGTCGCAGTATAAGTGGTGTTGGCTATGAGATTGTATGTCGGAGTCAAAGTCGCGACTGTACCGGCATACTTCACAGCGCATGAAACAGACGTTATCCCTGTCTTCAAGGTAAAGGTCGTGGTGTTGATCGTTGCAGGATTCATTCCTTCGCTGAAGGTCGCGGTAATGCTCCCGTTAAGGGCTACACCGGCGTCAAAATCAGCAGGGGCATACATTGCAGAAACCGTGGAACTCAATGTAGGCGGAGTGCTGTCTCCATCTGACCCTGTGGTAAAGTTCCATGTCACATCTGAAGCCAGTGCATTGCCTGCCAGATCCCTGGCGCCAGTGGTGATCGTCGCGGTATAAACGGTTGTGGCTGCTAGATTGCTTATCGGGTGCAAGGTAGCAGTGGTGCCCACATACGTCACAGAACATGGAACAGTCGTTGCGCCCTGTTTCAAGGTAAAGGTTGTGGTATTGATAGTGGCAGAGTTCATTTCCTCGCTGAAAGTTGCGTTGATGCTACCATTGATGGCTGCGCCGGTGCCGTCATCAGCAGGGGAGGCCATTGCGGAACTCATGGAGGGCACAGTATTATCCGGTATCCCCCCGTTACTGCTTTCAGAACTCAAAAAGCACCCGGTTAATAAGACGATTACCGGCAGCACTGACAAAAAACAGATTCTACTGATTCTCATTGCGCGTTCCTCCTGATTTAATAATAATTTACAGAGCATTGTTTCCTTTTGAGATGGTCATGGTGTTATTCACGCTTCTGACGCCATGAATGTCGCCAATCAGTTTTGTCACCAGGTCTTTTTCCGCCAGGTTCTTGGCAAAACCTGTCAAAGTAACCTCGCCTTCCTCTGTTTCCACATCGGGCCTTAAGATACTGGTTGAACGATGAACCCTTAATGTCCCTTTGACTTGCGATGTAATGGAAGCGTCATCGATTATTTGATTTGAAGTTCGGTCATCTTCTTTTGGAATCTCATTCTTAGAAATACTTAATTCGTTATTAATGCTTTCTACACCGACTATATCTAGAGCATATTCAGTAGTCAGATCTTTTTGTGCTGTGCTGCCGGCTACACCTTTCAGGGTGACATTCCCGTCCTTCACAAAAACCTCAGTGCTGAAACCACTGACACTGCGATGATAGAGCAGCGCCAGCTTCACTTTAATTGCGATCCATCTGTCCGAGTTTACTGGAGCCTCTTCACCTGTAACTTCAATTCGATTGTCAACGCTTCTGACTCCAGGCAAAGCATTAGCGGTATCCTGAGCCATCATTTTGTGGGCTTCATGAAGCACTTTACCGGACAGGGTGACTGCTCCTTCCCTGGAGCTGATTTTGAGGTGATCGCCTTTAAGAAACAATTTATAGACGTAAGTCTTCTTAAATATGGATTCAACTTCTGCGTCTTCTGAATGAAGCATGGAAGAGATGTTTTTCATGAATTGTTTCCTTTTTCTCCTTTTTTGTGATTAAGTTTTTGAATTTATAACTATATGTTACGTACTAGTTTAATGCTTTTATATGGGGTGTAACCCTACCGGAAATTACGGTGTGTTTCAAGGCAATTGATTATTGAGACTGTTTTGCCAGCGAGATCACTAAACAGCAATTAAGCAAAGTGATATCAGTTTACATTGAAAAGGAGTCAAAAGATGATATCAATCCGCACTCTTGTATTTCTGCATCTGACTTGGAACAAACCATCTTTCAGGATCGCGGAAAAAAAAGGCAGGACCCGTGAAATCGATTCCATGGATTCTTCTGTCAATCGCAAAAATGATTTCAGGAGCAAAAAGGAATGTGCAGAACTGCTCCCTGTGAAACAAACGATGTATTTCATAGCAAATTGTTTTTCTGTCAGATTCTTCCTGCACCTTCTGCCCTCGATCGAGCAATTCATCAAGTTCCTGGTTTTGAAGTCCCGAATAATTGTAGCCTGTTCCGTCTCTGGAAGGGATCTTTGAAGAGTGCCAGAAACGGCTGATGTCCGGATCTTCCGGGTAAGTTCTGGATAACATGAAGGAATCGAAATCACCGCTTCTGAGTTTAGACATGAAATCCGGCCAGGTTACATATTCTCTGCAGGATTCAATGCCTACGGCTGCTAAGTTTTCGCCGATCAGTTCAGCGGCCAGCCTGCGTTCTTCGCTGCCGTCCTTGTTCAAAATCCGAAGCACAAATTGCCGGCTCTGATACTCCAATTTTCCGTCCTTGTCTGTGTCTGAAAAACCCGCTTCCTTCAAGAGTTTCATCGCACCGGCCGGAGAATATGGAATCGGCTCGATCGATGGATCACAGGCCCAGTTTCCAGGGTTGAAAGGACCGGACAGAAGCCTGCCATATCCGTGCAGCACTTCACCGATGATCCGCTCCCTGTCAATGGCCATAGTCAGGGCTTGCCGTAATCTGCTGTCATTCAGTGGCGCATTACTCAGGTTGTAACCAAGAAATGTCTGCCCGCTGGAAGCTGACCTCTGCAGCAGGAACTGCTTTTCTACGCTTTCATCACTTCCATGTTGAAAAAACTGGTCAGGAGACAGTTCGAGCAGGTCAAGATCGCCGCGCCTGAGCATCACAAAATTCGTGGCTGAGTCAGGAATTATTTTAAATACGATATTGTCGAGAAAGGGGGATCCGGCATAATAATCCCGGTTTCTGCGCAGCACGATCTGTTCCCCGGGGATCCAGGAAGAAAAGATAAAAGGGCCTGTTCCGACCGGCTGCCTGTTGAAATCCGAAATTTGTCTGTTTCCGGAAAAAACATGCTGTGGAACAATGTTCACCAGCCAGCAGCGCAGGTTACGCACGTTTGGCTCACTGTAAACCACTCTGACGGTAAAACTGTCGCAGACTTCCAGGGTCAGAATCCTCTCAAAATCTCCTGCCTTAGGGGAGTATTCTTTCGGGGATACGAGCTGCTCGTATGTAAATCTGACATCTCCGGCGTCGAAAGGATGACCGTCGTGCCAGCATATACCGTGGCGCAGATGGAAAATTATCTCCCGTCCCTCGGCTGAAACCTCCCAGGTTTCAGCCAGTGCCCCTGTCAATCTGAAAGTACTGTCCTGAGCAAGTAAGCCGTCGAAGATGCGATCCATCACCCTGGAAGTGGGAACATCAGTTGCCAGAAGCGGGTTGAGAGTCAGCGGTTCGGAAACTGTGCCTATCACAAGAGTATCCCCATAAGCTGGGGCATTGTCAGACGCCTGGCTGGCGGGTAAATTACCGGCAGGTGTTCCTGAAGGGCCGCACCCATTTAGGAACATCAGCAACAGGAAAAAGATGATCAGAGAATAACTTGAGCGTGAAATAACGATATCACCGTTATACACCCATCTGAAAAAAAGCATTAACTCTTTCCCTTGTAATGCAGAACCAGAATCGTAATATCGTCTGACTGCTCCGCTTCTGCTGCAAATTCCTTTACAGAAGCCAGGATGTTTCTGGTGGTGGTTTCAGGGGTATCTGAATCGTTTTCTTTCTGCAGCACTTTTTCAAGCCTCTTTTCATGGAAAAGCTCATCCTGCATATTTTCCGCTTCAGTCACTCCGTCAGTGTAAAGCACCACTCTGTCCCCAGGATTCAATTTTACACTATGTGATGAATATTCTATATCTGCTGAAATTCCTAATGCACACTTAGGCGGAAACTTAATAGAATCCAGGCCTGCACCGTTTCGTTTAATATAAGGTGGATTATGGCCGGCACTGCATGACATGAGCTCGCCGGTGCGGACATTCAAAAGACCCAGGAAAAGTGTGCAGAACATGAGAGATTCATTGTTCAGGCAGAGTTTCTCATTGATCTGGGTGACAATCTCGCCGGCTGTCAGGCCTTTGTTTCCCTTGGCTCTGAGCAGTGTAATCGTAACAGCCATGAATAATGAAGCAGGCACTCCTTTGCCGGAGACATCTCCGATCGCGAAACAGAAAAGGTCATCATCAATAAAGAAAAAATCGAACAGGTCACCGCCTACTTCCCTGGCAGGTTCAATCAGGGCATACAGATCTATTTCATGCCTGTCAGGGTAAGGCGGGAAGATCTTAGCGATCATTCCCATCTGAATTTCGTGGGCGATTCTGAGATCGCTTTCAATTTTTTCTTTGGCTGCAGTTGTAGTTTTAAGGTTTTCGATATACGCACGCAGAGTAATCTGCATTTTTTTGAAAGATTCATTGCAGACAGCAATTTCGTCGTTGCCTTGAATTTCAGGAAGCTGGGCATCGAAATTCCCTTTCCCGATATTCTCGGCCGCCATCGCCAGATCACATAGGGGTCTGGTTATCTTCCTCGAAATCCGGGTAATCATCAGAAGCATTGCGATGATGCCGACTACCGCAATCATGATCAGGATCCTGTTCAGCGAGCGAAGATCTGACAGCAGTTCTTCCTCAGGAATCACTATCGCCAGTGACCAGCCATTGGAGCGCAGCGGAGTATAATAATACCAGCTTTTCCGGTTCAGATATCCACATTGGCATCTTGCAAAACCGTCCCTGCCAGCAATCATGTTCTTTCCCAGTTCGCGCAGGCCGGGATTGTTTTTTTCCTCAGCCACGCTGAATATGCTTTCATTCATTATGAGTTTTTTATCCGGATGGGTTACGACTCTGCCTGTGCGGGTAATCAAGAATCCATATCCAGACTGGGAAATACGGATTGCGGACAGAATTCTCTCAAGCCAGTTCAGCGATACATCGACTGTGACGACTCCGGCGAATACTCTCTGGCCATTTAGATTGCGGTAAAATGGAGTGGAGTATGAGCTGATGATCACATTATGGGCATCTTCATCAAAATATGGTTCAACCCAGAGTGATTTCTGAAGTAACCGCGGTATCTGATACCATTCGCCAAGCGCTTCGTTCTGGTAATCTGCAGAAATATCGACATACTCAATGTCCTTTTCACCTCTGAAAAAATAAGGCGCAAAACCGGGAACAACACTTTTGAACATCCCTGGCTCGAACATGGCACAGAGGCCGTTGATATCACCATTGGTTGAAAGCAGTTCCTTCATGATCGACTTTAATTCATCTTCAGACAATTCGGAATTTTCCAGAAAAACAGCCAGGTTTTCAGAAATCCTGGCCAGAGGATTCAGTATCCCTTCAATCTGGAACGACACCGAATCAGCAAGTTTACCGGCGTTCTCCCTCATGTATTTAATGATCAGTTTCTCTGAGATATAGCTGTTGCACCAGAAAAGCAGAAAAAAAAGCAGCAGGCAGCCGGTCAGGAGCCAGAAGCTGAGTTTAAAAGCCAGGCCTTTACTTCTGAGCATCAATGGTTCCTTTATAAAAGTCCTCGAACTGAGGAATTGCATTGATCGCCTTTTGCTCAAGCATGATCAGTCCCAGTTGATGATATTTTTCCGCAGAAAGGTTACCCATAGACCTGTCCTTGACAAGTATCAGATCTTTGAGCTTTTGCAGCATCCAGGCTTGCTGGGCTTGGCTGGAGGGCTGGCGGGGTCCCTTCATGTTCTCAATGTATTTCAGGCAGATATCAACCGCCTGCTTCGGATGTTCGAATGCATAAAGCCAGCCCTCAATAGAGGCTTTCGCGAATCCGGTACAGACTTCCGAACTTTGATCAAAGGTCTTTTTCAGGCAGTAAATCCCGTCTTCAGGAAAATCCAGTCCGAATTCATTGAAATCAAAAACAGTAAGAGCCGCAGGTTCGAAACCGGAATTGATGATCTGATGATATTCATTGTAGGAAAGGGCATTCACTGAATCAATTCCAGCGTAGAGAAAAACATTGATCGTAGAGAGGATCGGGATTATCTTCATGGAAAGGTTGTTTTTTCTGATGAATTCATTGATCAGAATCTCGAAATCACAGTTCCAGACACCGAGGCTTCTGCCATTTAAATCACTGACTTTGCCGATTCCATTGGATTTTTTACTCAGGATCAGCAGTGATGATTTCTGCAGGATCTGGGAAAGACAGACTATGTCTCTGCCTGATGCCTTTTCCCTGATTCCAGTAGTCAGAGTCTGGGTTGCAAAAACCACTTCCCCGCTCTGCAGCGATTTGGATACATTTGAGATCGGACTTCCTTCAAGGATGTCCACATCCAGACCATATTTTTCATAGATACCAGTGTCTTTGGCTACATAATACCCAGCGAACTGAGCCTGATGATACCATTGAGGCTGAAAAGATACCTTGATCGGATCGGCAGCCAAGGCATGGCTCCAAGATGCGGTAATAATTACAAATAACGCTATTAATTGATAAAATCTAATTTCTCTGCTTTGGTAAATTTTGGCGGTGTGCAGCCGGATGTTCTGCGTAAGCATTGATTTGTGGCGGGTCCTGTCCTGGTGCAACTTTTTTTCTCCTTCGCTTTGCTCAGTGCGCCAAAAAGTTGCACCTGGCCACCCCACAAAGGTTTTGAGCGGAATGACTTGGAAGATTTGCCACTCAACTTATTACATGATATCAGATTTTCCGGCTGACCTGTCAACCTTCCAGATCCTGGTACTTGCAAATTCACCGGCAATTCCGTTAGCTTACTTTTATGTCTGCTTTGATTGCCGTCTTGAAAATCATATTTCCGATCTACTCCATCATTGCACTGGGTTACTATTTCAACAGGACAGGAAAATACAATCAGAAGGTGGATGCATTCCTCAATCAGGTCGCTTTTTATTACATCATGCCAGTAGTACTGTTCAAGGGCCTGCTGTTCAATGATGTGAAATTCACGAGCGGCATCCTGCAGATTCCCGGCTTCATGCTGCTGGCTTTCATTCTGATGTTTGCGGTATTTTACTTGTTCAAAATCCCTCTCCAATACCTGATAATGTCCTTCAGGGGCAATACAGTTTATTTTGGAATCCCGATCCTGAAACTGACCCTGAACGAACAGGATTTTCTGACAGGCATCCTGGTGATTTCTTTGATTTCACCGCTCACGATATTTCTTGTTACCATCTTGAAACCAGAAACAGGCGGGCTGAGGAAAATTCTCCTGAACACTCTGAAAAATCCCTTTCTCTGGGTGCTGATACTGGGAATAATTCTGGGAAATTCAGGATTCAATTTCGATTTTCTGCAATCTCTTTTAAGTGAGATTTCGGATGCCCTGACCTTCATTTCCCTGATCATCATCGGAGGGAATCTGTCATTCAAAGAACTGAAAAAAGTTTCCGCTCTTGAGAACATGGCCATTTTCAATAAGCTGATGCTGTTTCCCCTGCTGTTCCTTTTTTATGGAAAAATGGTGGGCCTGGATCCGGCCTGCATGAAGATCGGCTTGCTGCTGGCCTCGACTCCGGGTGCAGTGACAAATTACACCATCATCCGTGAGCTTGGCCTGCCTGAGCGTGAAGCAGTGCGGAACGTGATGCTGTCATCCTTCATCTATTTCATATACCTGCCTGTGCTGCTCCTGTTTCTGGATAGACTCTGCCGTTAATCCACAGAACTTCTTGTAAAACGACTCCTAAAACGAATATAATGATTTGTGAAATGGATTAGATTTTATTCGAGGGAGGCTTGAATGGCAGTCAAAAAGACATCAATGAAGAGTGGAGTACCGGACTATTTCGAGAACACGCTGAAGGTAATCGATGAATCCGCTAAAATACTCAAACTCGATCCCGGTCTTCTGGAGGTCCTGAAGCATCCCAAACGTTCTGTGGAAGTCTCGATCCCTGTAAAAATGGATAATGGAAAGATCAAAGTTTTTACAGGGTACAGAGTTCTGTACAACATAGCCCGAGGACCTGGTAAAGGCGGCGTCAGGCTTCATCCGGACGTTAATATTTCCGAAGTCAAGGCTCTGGCTGCAGGCATGACCTGGAAATGCGCCGTAGTCGACATCCCCTTTGGCGGCGGAAAAGGCGGCATCATCATGGACCCCACAAAAATGTCGGAAGGCGAGATTGAACGCGTCATCAGGCGCTACACTGCCGAGATCGTAGATCTGATCGGCCCCAAGAAAGATGTGCCTGCACCGGACGTGAACAGCGGACAGCGTGAAATGGCCTGGATGATGGATACTTACAGCATGCATCACAGCGAGACCGTATCAGGCGTTGTTACGGGAAAGCCGTTCATACTCGGCGGCTCGCTCGGCAGGCCCGAAGCCACCGGCAGAGGCGTCTATACCTCGATCAAGAAAGCCTGCACAGTCAAAAAGATAAGCCTTAAAGGTGCCAGAATTGCAGTCCAGGGATTCGGCAACGTGGGTTCCATCGCTGCCAAGCTCTGCTCAGAAGACGGCGCAAAGATCGTGGCTGTTTCAGATGCATCAGGTACGATCTGTAACGAGAAGGGAATCGACATTCCGGCTCTGATCGCATACTCCGCAAAGAACAAGAAGATGGTCAAGGGATTTCCGGGAACAAAGGCTTATTCAGGCAGCGTCCTGGAAGTGGATTGCGATATTCTGATTCCTGCGGCCCTGGAGAACCAGATTACAGAGAAGAACGCTGCGAAAATCAAAGCGAAGATTGTAGCCGAAGGCGCCAATGGTCCTACCACAGTCGATGCCGATGCGATCCTTTTCAAGAAGGGTATTTTCATGATCCCGGACATTCTCTGCAATGCCGGAGGTGTGACTGTCTCCTATTTCGAATGGGTGCAGAACTTCTATAACTACTACTGGACAGAAGAGGAAGTCAATCAGAAGCTGGTGACGATCATGGAAAACAGCTTTAACGCTGTCTACGAACTCGCAGTTAAACATAAGATAGACATGAGAAAAGCAGCTTACTGCCTGGCGATTAAACGCGTAGCTGAGGCGACAACTGCCCGCGGCGTATACGCTTAAAACTGTTGAAAAACGACCATCTGCGCCTTGCATCTGGTCATTTTTGAACAGTTTTGTAATAGTGCTTCAAGTAGGCTGCTCAAAAACAGTTAGATGCAAGGCGCGTGAAATCCGGCGCCGTGAGCCGTACCAAAATGTACGGTGAACAAGACGGATTGAACGCAACGAAGCAGATGACTGTTTTTCAGCAGCCGTCTAAAAAAAGAGGCGCCCCGCGAGAGCGCCTCTTTTATCCGGCCGTCTGTCTGGAGCATTACCGGGTACATATGGGGTGTAATCAAAGTACCCGGGTTTGGCTCCGAAGGTTCCTGCTGAATACCTTTGATTGTTTGGGGGGCATTCAGTTGGGACTCTTCTGGGAGGCTGAACGGCCTTCGTAACTTTAACTACGATTTGCTCTACGGATATACTCCTCTCTTGTCATAGGCTTTTTCCAGGGCTGACAGGGCCACGATGTATGCCGCAGTCCTCCAGTCTGTGCCGTGTTTTTTCGCAGTCTGGCTCACCTTTTGATAGGCTGTGATGATCTTGTCATAAAGTTTCTGGTCAACTTCCTCAAGATCCCAGCTTTCGCTTCGCTTGTTCTGCAGCCATTCGAAATAACTGACGATCACACCGCCTGAGTTGCATAAAACATCCGGGATCAGATCAATGCCCTTTTGAATCAGGACGGCATCTCCGTCAGGATTCGTGGGGCCGTTTGCGCCTTCAGCGACCAGTTTGACCTGAAGCTGCGGAGCGGTGTGCGAGGTGATCTGATTCTCCAGGGCTGCAGGGATGAAAATATCCGCCTTGATTCCAAAAAAGTCTTCGTTTGGAATTGACTTGGCTTTGGCATAGCCGGCCACGCCTCCCTTTTCTTTCACAAATCCGGCCAGGTCATCCGGGTCAATCCCTGCAGGATTATAGATTGTGCCTGTGTGGTCCTGAACCGCCAGCAGCTTGGCGCCCTGCGGTTTCATAAGCTTAGCTGACCAGGAACCCACATTGCCGAATCCCTGGACTATTAAAGTGGATTTCCCGAGATCAACTTTCTTGTCCTCTGCCCACTGTTTGATCAGAAATACGACCCCCTGGCCGGTGGCCTTGTCTCTCCCGATGCTGCCGCCGCACTCGATGGGCTTGCCTGTCACGACGTGGATGCAGTGCTGGCGCTCATGGGGAGGCATGATCGCCAGATATGTATCCAGGATCCAGGCCATGATCTGGGCATTGGTGTTGACATCAGGGGCAGGAATATCGTATTCAGGACCAATGGTATCTCCCAGGGCATAAGTAAAGCGCCTGGTGATGCGTTCCAATTCAGCCATACTGTAACTTTTTGGATCAATCTGAATTCCGCCTTTAGCCCCTCCAAAAGGGATTCCTGCGATGGCAGATTTCCAGGTCATCCATGAAGCCAGGGCTCTGACTTCGTCGATATTGACCTGAGGGTGGAATCTGAGGCCTCCTTTATATGGCCCCAGGACATTATTATGCTGCACCCTGTATCCCGTGAAAACTTCGACTTTGCCGTCATCCATCTTCACCGGAAAATGAAACATCACTTCATTGTTGGTGGTGGAGAGAATCTTACGGTAACTTTGATTCAGATTCATCATCTCAGCAGCTTTGTCAAACTGCTTCCCTACGTTTTCATAGAGACTGGCATGATTGCTTTTTTTCACAATTCCTCCTGATAAAACTAGAAATGAAACCCCAGCCTGTGCTTAACAGTATTCTTCGCAGAACCAGACTCCGCCTTCTTTTTTTGAAGCCATGCAGATATCTTTATTGCTGCAATTCCCGCAGAGCCCTGCACACACTTCGTTTCGATTCTGCGCAGTCGTTTCGGTTTGTGATCTTCCTACCGCATTGTCGTCGCAGGCTGCGCCCTGGCAATCATATTCAGAACAGTAGAGAACAGGTTCTGATTTCCCTGAAAGCGAGCATTTCTTTACTTGAGTGCAGGTAAAGCACAATCCAATTTCACGTGACTTGCACATAAATCCCCCTAAATAATCTGCTCGAAGGCCCTCGATCGTTTGACAATGACATCGCATTTCTCATGCCAGAATCAGAAAAAGGCTCTTTCAAATGCAGATTGACGGTATGAAAACGGCATGGTTGTAATGATTTTATTTAGACAAAAAATGATGTGAGCAGAAAACCGGCTGAAGGACTCAGGCCGGCAGCTCGGAAGTTACCGGATAGTTTCTGACCAGTGGTTCAATCTTTACCGGAAAGCTTTAATTTATCTCTAAGTGTCTTGCGGCTGATGCCTAATATTTCCGAGGCTCTGGTTTTATTACCGTCCACGCTTTCCAGGACGTTCCGGATATACTCGGCTTCCACTTCGGCAAGTGTTCTGTCCAGCCCCATTTCACGGGCGTGGGTGAATCTCATGTGTGGGGGGAGGTCAGTTGTGTCGATTTTATCGCCTTCCTTCATCACTATCATCCTCAGGATCATGTTCTCCAGCTCCCTGACGTTTCCGGGCCAGTAATAGCTGCGCAAGGCCGAGAGCACTCCATCTGAAAAAACCGGCACCTGTTTATTGAGTTCCCGGCAGGTCCGCTCGGCAAGGTGCGAGGACAGCAGCAGTATGTCGTCGCCCCTGTCCCGCAAAGGTGGCAGGTCGATCGTGATCACGTTCAGCCTGTAGAAAAGATCTTCGCGGAATTTTCCCGAGTCCATCAGACTTGTGAGATTTTTGTTGGTGGCTGCGATGATCCGGATGTCTATCTTCATCGGCTTGGAAGAACCGATCATGCAGACTTCCCGCTCCTGCAAAACACGTAAAAGCTTCACCTGCATGGCGAGAGGTGTTTCACTGATCTCATCCAGGAAAATCGTCCCGCCTTCGGCAGTCTGGAAAAATCCTGCCCTGGAAGCGCTGGCCCCTGTAAAGGCTCCTTTCATGTAACCGAAAAGTTCAGATTCCAGCAGATCCTCGGGGATTGCTCCGCAATTCACCGGTACGAACGGAGCCGAACTTCGAAGGCTGTGATAATGAATGGCTCTGGCGACGAGTTCCTTGCCTGTACCGCTCTCACCTGTGATCAGGACTGTAGCATTAGTAGAAGTGGTTTTGGTGATCGCTGAATAAACTTTTTTCATCTGGCTGGAATCGCCGATCAGCCCATAATGATTGTCGGTTCCTTCTTCGGATTTTGCCGTCTGGCGCAGCCTGAGCTTTTTCAGTGCCCGCTCTACTGCGAGATACAGTTCCTCATCTGTGAATGGTTTGGGCAGGTATTCGTCCGCACCGTACCTGATCGCCTCTACTGCCCCTTTGATTGAAGGATAGCCAGTGATCATCATCACTTCTGTGTTGCGGAAGTTTTCCCGCACATGCTTGATGAGGTCCATGCCGCTCGATTTAGGCATTTTAAGGTCTGTAATCACCAGATTCACTTCCAGTGAATTCAGAAGTTCGATGGCTTTGGAGACTTCCGAAGCTGTGAAGACTTGATATCCCTTGAGCACAAGATTGCGCTGAATCACTTCGAGAGTATTCAATGCATCGTCAACTACCAGAATTTTTATTTTGTCATGGATGCTCATGTTTTTTCCTTGTCCTGCTTATCTGAGCTGGCGGCAGGAAGACAGTGAAGCATGACCCTGATCCAGGGGAGCTTTCCACCTCGATTTTCCCGCCATGTGAACTGACGATTCCGTGGACGACAGACAGGCCCAGGCCGGTTCCCTGATCGACATCCTTGGTAGTGAAAAATGGTATGAAGAGCTGGCTTTTCACATGATCGTCCATTCCGATTCCGGTGTCTCTCACTGCCAGAGCGATGTTTTTACCTGAAACAGTGGTGGCGATTGTCAGGGTCCCTCCTTCAGGCATAGCCTGAATTGCGTTCACTACGAGATTTACCAGCACCTGGTGCAACTGTCCGGGATCCGCATTGATTTCAGGAAGTGTTGGAGAGAGTTCCCTGTTGATCCGGATTCCCTTCCTGACGCAACGGGATTCCAGAAAAAACATTCCTTCCCCCACAATCTTGTTTAAATCAACCGAGGCTTTACGGGGAGGCATCTGTCTTGAGAAATAAACCAGTTTTTTTACGATTTCGCGGGCATGCAGGGAAGACTGGATGATCTTCTGCAGGTCCTGCTTGGTCTGCTCTGCCAGATCGGATTTTTCCATCAGCTGGGCGAAACCCAGGATATTGTTGAGAGGTTCGTTGATCTCATGAGCCACACCTGCAGCGAGTTGACCGATCGTAGCAAGTCTGTCCGCATGGCGGAGCTGCTCCTGAAGCTTCTGCTTCATCGTTTCGCCTTCCTTCTGTTCCACGATCAGTGAAATCTGCTCGGCTACCATGTGGAGCAGGTTCTGTTCTTCAATCAGAAACGGGGCATCATCAATTTCTGCAATTTTTCTCGAATAGCTGACCATGATTTCGCCGCGGGGTTTGCCTCTGGCCTGGATAGTGGATGCGAGTTTCACTTTTTCTTCCAGGAATCCCGCAGTTTTATATTCTCTGCCGTCAAGAATGATCCTGCAGGATGCAATATCCGGGAACTGCAGCGAGGGCGGCAGCATTTCCGATATTTCCGATATGATTTCGTGAAATGAAGAATCCGGGCGTTCTACGATTTTCCCGATATTGTACAAGCAGGTTAGTTCCTTGACGCGCTCTCTTAGTTCCCAATGTGACTGCTGATTTTCATAGGCAATGTCGAAAATCCTTGACAGGTCTTCATAGAGTTCCACTTCGTCGCTGGTAAAAAAGAATTTTTTACTGCTTTTCATGATCAGGAATTCTCCCTTTTCTCTGTGTGTATGGAGAGGAATTGCAACAGCAGAAGAAAATCCTTCGAGAAAAGTCTGAAGCCTGTTTTTCTGATCTTCATCCAACACATCAGTTCCGCACCCGATCCAGAGACTTCCTTTACGGGTTATGAATGGAGAGGACTTCTGCATAGAAAACAATTTAGCGGGTGTTTCGAAAAGTTCTGTATCAGCTCTATGCTTCACGCTGCAGACTAAAGAGTTGTTCTCACTTCTCCTGCAGCCATAAACTACTCCTCCATGCAGAATAAAGTTGATGCTGTCTGAGGCTGAATATTCCAGCAGGATTCTGATCACATCATGGATGAATTCCCTCCTGCTCCCGGTCTGATTGACAAGGTGCAGGATCTGCTGGGACAGCTTCCTGAAATCGCTGGTCAGCCTGCGGGATTTTTTAAGTTCTTCAAAACGGGCTTTTTTTTTCACCCTCTGCTCCTGATCACAGTTTATCATAATGAGCCTCTTGCCTTAAGGTTAGAGGCTCATATGGGGCACTAACAAACTCTCTTTTCAGCTCGGTTTGTACAGATCATTTTCACACTGAAAATTGAGTTTTGCAAGTGCCTCATGATTATAAACCGGTTTCATTTTACTGAGGTTGCTGAGTTTGACACTCCCATGAAAATCCAATACTTTTATGGACAGTTCAATTGAATGGGTAAATATGAAAGAACATCTCCTGGAAGAACTGGTCAAGAAAATATGCTGCGACGGGGGATTCCTAAAGTGGGCCATTGAGAACAAAGGACTGGCTGTGATCTATCTCCAGTATAAGAAGCGGGGTCCGGTCAAGGATCAGCTGGAGAAGAAAACCTTGCTGGAAAGCCTTTCACGGCTCCTGATTTCAGGTAATGAGCATTGTGTTTCATTGATCGGTGAGCTTTTCGAATATGACGATCTGATCAAAATTGAAGATCGCATCATCGGCAAAGGCAAGATCGGCGGCAAGACCACAGGCATGCTCCTTGCCTATAATGCGCTGCGCAATTACGGACTCCTGGAATTCAAGCTCCGCATCCCGGACTCATGGTTCATCGGAAGTTCCGTATTCACTGATTTTCTGATCAGGAATGGACTGTCCAGATTCGAGCACGTCAAATTCCTCAAAGACAGTTACGAGGAAAATTATCGGGAGTTTGTGGATGCGCTGCCTATCACAGAGTTCGACCCTGAGATAGTGGATAAGATTAAAGGTTTGCTCGATCAAACTAGTGGTGAACCGTTGATTTTGCGATCTTCATCCTTACTTGAAGACAGCTTTGGCACTCCTTTTGCCGGCAAATACGAGAGCTACTTTTTACCGAACGCTTTTTCTCCTTTAGAGAATCTGGAGATGTTCCTGAATGCCGTAAAACACATCTATTCCTCCGTTTACGATCCAAATGCACTTGAATACAGAAAAAAGAAAAATCTGCTGCACGAATATGAGGCCATGGCTATACTGGTCCAGAAAGTCGTGGGAGTCAGGCTGGACCAGCCAGATGGGCGCCGATTTTTCATGCCTCTGTTTTCAGGGGTGGGATTTTCGCAGAACTGCTATCCATGGTCGGACAGCGTCAGACAGGAGGACGGTGTGCTGCGTCTGGCGCTTGGTCTTGGTACCGCTGTGGTAGATGTCAGTGAATCCGAGCGCACCTTCATGTGCGATCTTTCCAATTTTTCGAGACCTGTCAAGGAAATGGAGGAATTCCTCAAGCAATCCCAGCGGACTATTCATGTACTTGACCTGGATGAGCACAATTTCAAACAGACTGTGAAAAGGATCAAACTTGAGGACCTGAAAGGGCTTTCCTCACTATCCGGCATTGAGGAAATAGTCAGCATTGCCGACAGGGACACAGGTTCACTAAGCCCTGCTTATCCCGAAAATTTCAGTTCTGGCTATCCATTTGTCACTTTTGAGGATATCGGCAGATGGGGAATGCGTCTCAAGGAAGCCTTGAAAGTGATTGAATTTCATTATTCCAAGCGCCACCTGGTGCAGTTTCTCAATGATTCCAAATGGGACACAGTAGCTGAGATCATCAGGATCCTGAACGAATCCCAGCTGGATTTTGCTGACGACGAGATCAGCCTGGCGCTGGTAGAGATTTATCATCATCTGAAGGACGACACTCTGTCCGGATTTGACACAGATGCCATCAGAACCTATTTTGAGAAAAAACCGGAAGTGGCGAACGACCTGGTCAACAGGCTGCAGTTCGTGGTGGACGGCAAGCGGCTCCTGAAAAACCTGGACAGCTACTCTTCCTTTAAAAACTGCTTTAAAACACTGATAAATATGGAACTGATCAGGAATGTCAACTCCATACTGGCCAGAAATGCTATGGATACTGAATTTGCGGTCTGCGGAGAAGAGCTGTATCTGCTCCAGTGCCGCCCTCTCAGCATGTATGTGGAATTCAACCAGGACGAGAAGATGGTTGCAATACAGCAGGACCGGAAGTTCGTGGATGCGATCTGGCCGTGTCCCAATGCCAGGGTCGAGGGGATCGAGACCCTGGTTTATGTTGAAGACAGGAAATATACCGGTCTGAGTCAGGATCAGAAATACGAACTCAGTAAGAAGATCGGGGAACTTAACCGGCGCCTTAAGGACTATTTCTTACTGCTGCCAGGAAGGGCAGGTTCCAGTTGCCCTGAACTGGGCGTTCCTGTCAGTTACAAGAGTATCAACAATGCGAGGATCATAGCGGAGTATCCGCTGGAGCAGCATCTGCCTGAGTTTTCCTATGGATCGCATTTTTATCTTGACCTGGTAGGCGACGGTATCTACAATTTCGCCATCGATAAAAACGCCCTGTTCAGGAAAGAGCTGATAGAGGGACGGATCAAGGAAAGCTTTTTCGAAGGCGCTCTGATCGTGGCTGTCCTGCCACTTAATGTTTACTTCTCTGCGGTTGAACGGCGGATTATCTGTGAGATTCTGAATTAATCATGCTCAGGTTGAGCTTTATTTCAGCAATTCTCCGCTGACTGCATCTACATTAAAGCACATCCCGCGTGTGTCATAGAAATGATAACAGGGAACAAGATCCACCTGGCCGCCAATCTGATATGAAGGTGAATGATAACCCAGCTTGGCTGTGGTAATGCAGACTGAACCATTTCTGATCGAGTGCGAAATGGCATCAGCAGCTTTGGCCAGCGCTTCGTCCGCTGGAAGCAGTTTGTCGCTGAAGCGGTTTCTGTTATCGGAAATGTTCCGCCAGAGTCTGGAATAGCTGATCACGCCATTTTTTCCGATCAGCAGGTTGATGCTGTCGCCTGTGCGGCCGGAGATTTCAAGACCCATCCAGCAGCGGGCAAAAGAAACGAAATAATTGATCACTTCTTTTTTGCCTGAAAGATCGATCTGAACTACCGGGATCGCCATTAGAGCAACAGCATCCTCAGGCAGGCCTCCATTCTCCTTGATAAAGGCTGAGGCGGTTTCGATAGCCTGACTGGCATTCAGGTCGCAGGGAAGTGTGCAGTCCTTGAACTCTGCGCGAATTGCTCCTGAATCCAGGTTTTTCTGTCTGACTGGTGAAGCTTTGAGATCGAGATTCGCTTCCGGTTCAGCGCTCAGGACTGGAAGGCTTGATGCAGTGCGTTCGACTGGGAATGTATAGCTGACTTTATCGCTGATTTTAACTGTCCGGGAGCCTTTCGAAGGGGTAAACGAGCTTGTGCTGTACCAGGCACCTGACTCCTTACCTCCGCCGCTTGTGTATCCGGAAGCCGTGCAGGCAGCCCAGGCTTGGGCTGCATGGGCATCGAATGAAGTGTTGGCCTTTTTCCAGGCTTCCACGATCTTGGCTGTATCGGTTGATGGATCAAGCGAGACTATGGCCTGCCCGAAACTCTGGGCTGCGTGCAGGGCACAGTCATTGTAGCAAACCAGGTGATATCCAAGCACAGATTTCAGGACTGCACTGAATCCGGGATGTCCTGACCACTGATTGCTTACAGTGTCACAGCTCGCAGTGACCAGGTTCTTGACCTTGTTACCCGTGAATTCGCTGCCTGTCATGCCTGAACTTCCGCCGGAAAAACAGATATAATACTCTGAACCGTGGCTTGCGTTATAGATGTAATCCAGTTCCTTATCGGGATTGAAAGAACTCAGATTAATCTGGCCATCGTTGTATCTGGCATCCAGAGTGAACCCTCCTCCCTGGAGGCAATTCTGGAATACATCCGCATCCTGTGGATCTACTTCACTGCAGGCAGTGACCCGGAAATTCTTGGCTGAAGCCTCTGTGCAGAAACCTGGAATGCCGATGACTGAAGCAAAGACAAGCATGATTATTCCGGCGATTAATTTATGCATACTCCCCCCAAATTCATACTGATACTTCGTTACTATATTAATTATACCCGAGAAGTGCATGACTTTCAATGATAACAGGTTGTATAAAAAATGCGGGCCTTGCAGACCCGCATTTTAATTGTTTCAGCAGAAACATATTATGTATATGTCTCTTTGGTAACTTTTAGATTACCCCATATGCCAGCATGGCCTTGGCTACTTTCACGAATCCGGCGATATTGGCACCGTCAACGTAATTGCCCTTGGTGCTGTAAGTTTCGCTGGCTTCCAGAGCCGCTTTGTGGATGCTCTTCATGATGCCCTGCAGCCTGGCGTCGACTTCTTCCCTGGTCCAGGAAAGTCTCATGCTGTTCTGGCTCATCTCGAGTCCTGAGGTGGCCACGCCGCCCGCATTGGCAGCTTTGCCGGGGCCAAACAGGATCTTGTGTTCCTGGAATATTTCCACTGCTTCCGGAGTGGACGGCATGTTGGCGCCTTCGGAAACGCAGTAGCAGCCGTTCTTAATGAGTGGTTCGGCATGCTTTTTCTCGATCTCGTTCTGGGTGGCTGAGGGGAAAGCGCAGTCGCACTTCAGGCCGTGCTCTTTCACTACATCCCAGACACTCTTGCCGTCGTAATAAGTCACGCCCTTGAAATGGTCGGCGTAATCCTTGATCCGGCCGCGTTTCACATTCTTGAGTTCCAGCAGGAAAGCCAGTTTCTTGGCATCGATGCCCGCTTCGTCGACTATGCTGCCGGAAGAGTCGGAGGCTGTGATGGCCTTGCCGCCGAGCATGGTGATCTTCTGGATGGTGTATTGGGAAACATTGCCGGAACCACTGACGATACAGGTCTTGCCTTCCAGTTCTTTTTTTCTGGTGGCCAGCATTTCGCAGGCGAAATAAGTGTTGCCATAGCCTGTGGCTTCGGGTCTGACCAGGCTGCCGCCCCATTCCAGGCCTTTTCCTGTCAATACGCCGGTATGCTCATTGCGGATTTTTTTATAATATCCGAACAGGAAGCCGATCTCGCGGCCGCCCACTCCGATGTCGCCTGCGGGTACGTC
This sequence comes from Candidatus Wallbacteria bacterium, assembly GCA_028687545.1. Classification (NCBI taxonomy): domain Bacteria; phylum Candidatus Walliibacteriota; species Candidatus Wallbacteria bacterium. The sequence goes on along the minus strand of JAQTZZ010000045.1, from coordinate 12,376 downwards.
GATATCAGGGCCTATATACCTGAAAAGCTCTCGCATGAAGGCCTGGCAGAATCTCATGACTTCGGCGTCGGATTTGCCTTTGGGGTCGAAATCGCAGCCGCCCTTGCCGCCGCCCATGGGAAGGGTGGTGAGGGAGTTCTTGAAGATCTGCTCGAAGCCTAGGAACTTGATGATTCCGAGGTTGACTGAAGGATGGAAGCGCAATCCGCCCTTGTAGGGTCCGATGGCGTTGTTGAACTGGACTCTGAAACCGCGGTTGACCTGGACTTTGCCGTGGTCATCGACCCAGGGTACTCTGAATGTTATGCCCCTGTCAGGCTCCACGATTCTCTCATAGATCCCGGCTTTGACAAATTCCGGGTGCTTCTTTACTGTCGGTTCAAGGCTCTCCATGACTTCTGTGACTGCCTGGATGAATTCCGGTTGTGACGCATCCTTCTGCTTTACTTTCTCAATGATCTCGCGGACCATGGACATGAATTACCTCCCAAAAGATTTATAGGGTTACCCCCCAAACAGGTAGACCCTCTCAACTTGGCTATATATTATTTATTGCCACCTGTCATGTCAACAGGTGATAAGTTGTCTGCATTCCAGCTGCCGGGTACCGGTCTTTCCCATTTTCTGACCGGTTTCCCTGGGCTTTGAGAAAATTTTCACAAACGGTACAAGGTCAGTGTGCGACCTGGGAGAATTTCAAAAAAAAGCCACGTGCTGTGAGTATTTGTTATTCCTCAGTCTGGATACTTTCCAGCTGGCTGATTTTATTTTCGATTTCCTTTATCTGTTTAGCCAGTTGCTCAGACCTGGCCTTTTCTTTTTCATACTTCAGTCTGGTCAATTGCTCCCCATTGAAAATGTTACCATAACTTCCGTCGTTGCCGGCAGCTGCGTCATGAGCGGATGCTGCCTGTCTGGTGACTTCTTCCTGCTGTGTGGCCTGCAGTTTGAGCCTGGCCAACTTCTGTCTGAGCTTCTGGATTGCATCTGGCAGAGAATTGAGATCCTGGTCCACTGTAATCTCCTGAGTAGCTTCAGGCTTTGCAGGATCCTCAAATCTGAGTGAGAATGCCCCTGTCCCTTCAGGCAGGGTCTCATACATCCCGGTCATGTCCTCGGCCCTGAAATGATAAGTTACAGTCGTTGGATAGCTGACCCCCTTTATCACGCCCTCGAAAACGCCGTTGCTTCCTTGTTTCAATGACATCGGGCGAGCGACTTCAGATAGATCCTTGACCCTGTAGTAAAGCGTCACCTTGTCCTGATTCAGTTTATTGATCCCCCGCACATTGATGGTGAGCAGCACCGGTTCGCCTGGCCGGAATGAATTTTCCGGCTGCTCGTGGGTGATTTCCAGGGGATCCACTGGTATAGTGCAGGCCAGGGAATGCAAGGTTCCAAAATACCTGCGGATCCCCTGGCAGTTGAAGCCCTTGATCAGGTAGCCTTCGAAATTCTGTTCCAGGGATCTATGCAGGCGCTTCACTTTCTCTTCCATTTCAATCATAGTGGTCTCGTCCCAGAAATTACCATAATTGGGAAGAAGAATCCGCCTGCCCACAACCAGGCAAGTGGTGTAGGATTGGTTGACCAGGCAGTCGATGGTCTTGTCAGCGCTCTCGAAACCGGGCAGGAGGACTTTCAGGACCTGGAAGCCTTTTCCCCTTTTGCCTGACCAGGTGTGAAGATCATTAACCGCTTCTGCCAGCAGCTGATTGTTGCTGACTGATCTCTCTGTTGTAGCTGTTCCGCTGTTGTCGCCCCCGGCGTATATACCGAGCATCATGAAATCCGGATCAAGCAGTTTCAGGTAAGAGTCGATCGTTTGCGGCAGGTCCTTGAGCATCCAGGGGAAAAAGCCGACCTTGTCCGCGTTATAGAGGTCCTTGAGGTTCTGTTCCAGGTTGCGCAGATCGACGTTGTTGACCTTGCTGAGGTCGTAGCCGGTCATGACTGTTCCGGTCGGGCCGTCGCAGAGACCGTGACTGTCACTGCCCAGACTGTCGAAGATCAGGTCGCTGCTTAAGTGGAAGAACTTGGTGGGGTGGCATCTGACACCCATTTTCAATGCCAGGGTCTGATTGAAATTGTCGTCAGCCGGATCAGGATAGTACAGGTCTATGATTTCCCTTTTACCGTCCTGGGTATAGATCCAGGTCGGACCATAGTCTCCGATCCAGGCTGAGAACTTACCGCATTTGTAGGGAATGAATTTCACCTGCTCCAGATTCACCTTTGCATTCTGGAGAATTCCTCTGACCCGCGGTTCATCACCCGGATTGATCCTGATGAAAACCTTGTATTCCTCTGCTATAAACCGGATCATTTCGCAGAGAAGCCTGGAGATTTCCTGATGATCGTCCCAGCAGAACAGGGCGCCTTCGGCAGGCTCGAACTCGCCGGGAGCATAAAACGGCACATTTACTACAGGTATTCCTTCGGCCTTGAAAGGCGGCGGTTTTTTCCAGACTTTCTGATCAAATGACGACATGCCGTAATGCATGAAGACCGGTTCCCACCCAACAGCAGGAATTATAGGGAAGATGAAGAAAATTAAAATGGCAAGAAGAAAAAATTTACTCATAAATATCCCCTCTCAATACTAAACCTATACTTTATTTAATTATACCCGGATCTGAAAATTTTTCCAGACACAGAGGCAGTATCATGAGGCAATTTGAGATTGAGAATATTTTCACAAGCGGTACAAGGTCATCGAAAAGGTCGCCTGATTACCTCTCCCCTTGACAGTTAAGGGAAAAAACGCTAATTTTTTGATCGTACGCAGTAAAAGAGTAGTACTTTTATTGGGGGTACGGCAATGGGGTGTAACTGCGCGTCAGGAAAATTGTGCTTTGATCAGGCAGACAGAATTTTAGACCAGTACAAAACCAAAAAAGGCTCAATGATCACCATCCTCCAGAAAGTCCAGGAGAGTTACGGCTATCTTCCAGGTCCTGTGATGGAGAGGATTTCCAAATCAACCGGAGTTTCGGAATCCGTAATTTTCGGAATCGTGACTTTTTATGCCCAGTTCAGGCTGGAACCAGTAGGGGAGCACCTGATCAGGGTCTGTCACGGTACTGCCTGCCATGTAGGGGGGGCAACTGAAATCACTGAAGCACTGCAGGATGAACTGGATGTGAAAAACAACGGTACCACGCATGATCGTCAGTTTACTCTCGAGTCTGTGGCCTGTCTTGGCTGCTGCAGCCTGGCACCTGTAATGATGATTGACGGAAACACTTATGGAAAATTGAATCCTAAGAAATCCCGCGAGATCGTCAAGGCCATGCGCAGGGAGGCAAAATGAGCAATCATAAAGGCGAAATCATAGTAGGAGTGGGCACGTGCGGCCTTGCTTCAGGCGCCAAGGAAATTTATGACTCTTTCATCAAGGCCGCTGAAGGAACAGGTTATCAGGTGAGACCCACCGGCTGCATCGGTATGTGCTATTCGGAAGTCCTGGTGGACGTTGTGGAAGGTAATCGCAAGGTGACCTATGGAAACGTTACCAATAAAGACGTCAACGAAATCATGGAAAAACATATCGGAAAGGGCGAGATCATAGACAGGTTGCTGGTGAGAGCTTCGGATCGAAAACTGCCTGAGGAGAAATTCTTCGAGAAGCAGCAGAGAATCGTGCTGCGCAATGCAGGCAGAATAGATCCTGTTAACCTGCAGGACTACCTTGACAATCAGGGGTATCAGGCTCTCAGAAAAGTGCTCTTTTCAATGACACCGGAACAGGTGATCGAGGAAATCACCAAGTCAGGACTGCGCGGCAGGGGTGGAGCAGGATTCCCGACAGGCCTGAAATGGAAATTCGCGAGAGAAGCCAAGGGAGACGAGAAATACATTATCTGCAACGGCGACGAAGGAGATCCAGGCGCATTCATGAACAGAAGCGAACTGGAAGGCGACCCGCATTCAGTGATTGAGGGCATGGTGATCGCAGCCTTTGCCATCAGCGCCTCGCACGGAGTGGTTTACGTGCGTGCCGAATATCCGCTGGCAGTCAAAAATCTGGGTATTGCCCTGGAAATAGCCAGAAAAAACAATTATCTCGGCGAAAAAATAATGGGCTCTGGTTTCAATTTTGACATCCAGATCAAGGAAGGCGCAGGAGCCTTTGTCTGCGGCGAAGAAACGGCCCTGATCGCATCAGTGGAAGGCCAGCGCGGCATGCCCAGGCTGCGTCCTCCTTTCCCGGCCCAGTCAGGCGTTTTCGGCAAGCCGACAAACATCAACAATGTCGAGACATTCACCAATATCGCCTGGATTATCCTGAACGGCGGGGAAAAATACGCGAGCGTTGGCAGCAATAAAAGTAAGGGCACCAAGGTCTTCGCCCTGGCCGGCAAGATCCGCCGCGGAGGCCTGGTGGAGATCCCGCTCGGCATGACTCTACGGGAGATCATCTATGATATCGGTGGCGGTACCTCAACCGGCAAACCTTTCAAGGCAGTTCAGGTTGGCGGGCCGTCAGGCGGATGCCTGCCAGAGTCCCTGATCGACACTCCTGTTGATTATGAGTCCCTGAATGCAACCGGTGCAATCATGGGATCTGGCGGCATGGTGGTGATGGACAATACAAGCTGCATGGTGGACATCGCCAAATTCTTTTTGACCTTCACACAGGACGAGTCCTGCGGCAAATGCACTTTCTGCAGGGTCGGGACCAAGCGCATGATGGAGATCCTGGAGCGCATCACTGAGGGAAAGGGAGTCGCTGGTGACCTTGAAAAGCTGCAGACCCTGGCCGAGAACATCAGGAAATCCTCTCTCTGCGGACTGGGACAGACAGCCCCGAATCCTGTTCTTACCACATTGAAATATTTCCGCTCTGAATACGAGGCACATATTAACGAAAAGCGCTGTCCCGCAGGAAAATGCAGATCGCTTCTCACTTATTCCATCGCCGATGCCTGCATAGGATGCACGGCTTGCGCCAGGGCCTGCCCTGTCAAGGCGATCAGCGGGGAACCGAAGAAGCGGCACAAGATCAATCCCGACACCTGCATCAAGTGCGGGCAGTGCATGGCCACCTGCAGATTCAACGCCATCATCGCGAAATAAAGGAGCGGAAAAATGGAAAAAATCATAAATCTGGAAATCGACGGCAAGAAAATCAGCGCCAGGCCCGGACAGACTGTTTACGAAGCAGCCCGGGACAATGGCATCTTCATTCCCACCCTCTGCCATGACGACAGGCTGAAGCCTTTCGGCTCATGCTACATCTGCCTTGTGGAAGTGGAGGGCGCCAGGGGATTCGTGCCTTCCTGTTCCTATGAGATCAAAGAAAACATGGTTGTGCGCACCAATACTGAAGTGCTGAGAGAAACCCGCAAACTGGGGCTTGAACTGCTGCTCTCCAACCATCCGGGAGACTGCATCGCTCCCTGCCAGCTGCAATGCCCGGCCGGTGTCGATGTGCAGGGATTCATCGCCCACATCGCCGCAAAAAACTACCATGCCGCCAGCAAGCTGCACAAAGAGAAAAATCCCTTTCCTCTCGTCTGCGGACGCGTCTGCCCGCGTACCTGCGAAGACAAGTGCCGCAGAAATTACGTGGACAAACCAGTGGCGATCGCCAATCTCAAGCGATTCTTCGCAGATGCAGATCTTGAAGCTGCCGACGGATATCATCCGAAGGCAGGGAAACCGACCGGAAAGAAAGTAGCCATTGTGGGAGCAGGTCCAGCCGGACTGTCTGCGGCTTATTTTCTGGCTGAAATGGGGCATCAATGCAGAGTTCTGGAGAAACTTCCCCAAGCCGGAGGCATGCTGCGCTATGGCATTCCCTCTTACAGGCTGCCCAGGGAAATCCTGGATAAAGAAATCAAATACATCACAGACATGAATGTGAAAATAGAGTATGGGAAGGAACTGGGCCGTGATTTTACGATCGAGTCTCTGCGCAGGGACGGGTACAATGCGATTCTGCTCGCGATCGGCGCACACAAGGGTTCAGCTATGAAAGTCCCAGGCGAGGAAACCCCTGGGGTGCTCAATGGCATCGATTTTCTGAGGGAAGTAAGCGCTAAAGGCAAATTCCCGATCGGGAAGCGGGTGGGTGTGATCGGCGGAGGCAATACCGCCATTGACGCGGTCCGCACCTCGGTCAGGCTTGGCGCCAAAGAGGTCACTCTGATCTACCGCAGGACCGAGAAAGAGATGCCCGCCTGGGCTGTGGAAGTCCACGAAGCCAAGGAAGAAGGCGTGAAGATGATGTTCCTGACCGCTCCTGTCGCAGTGCTTGCCGAAAACGGCAAAGCTACAGCGCTGCGCTGCAACCGGATGGAACTCGGTGAACCAGATGCCTCAGGCAGAAGGAAGCCGGTCCCGATCCCCAATTCCGATTTCGAGATTCCTCTCGACAACATTATAGCAGCCATCGGACAGGCCCCGGATCTCACCTGCCTGCTGAAAGAGAGCAGCCTGGTAACATTCAGCAAATGGGGGACCCTGACTGCCGACGAATATGGCCGCGCAGGACAGCCCGATATCTTCGCTGCCGGAGACGTGGCATCGGGCGCGGCTACTGCCGTGGAAGCCATCGGCGGTGCCAGAAAGGCAGCTTTCAGCATCGACGCTTTCCTGAACGGGAAGCCGCTTGAAGTGCCAAAAGAATTCAACATTAAAAAGAACGAGCTGATGGAGCTTTCTGAAACTGACTTCGCTCATGTGGAAAAAAAAGGGCGCGTGACAATGCCCATGCTGAAACCGGCCCTGAGGATCAAAAAATTCGTGGAAGTGGAAAAGGGGCTCAGTGAAAAAAAGGCCATGGAAGAAGCTCAGCGCTGCCTTTCCTGCGGCTGCGGCGAGGTGTTCGAATGCAAACTGCGCAAATACTCCAATGATTATCAGGCTCAGGCCACCAGATTTCTGGGTGCAGTCCAGAAACACCCGATCGACGAGAAACATCCTTATATCATCAGGGATCAGAACAAGTGCATAACCTGCGGCCGCTGCATCCGCACCTGCCTGGAAATCAAAGGCATCGGCGCACTGGGTTTCGTTTACCGCGGCTTCAAGGTCGAGGTGGCACCCGCGATGCAGAAGCCTCTGGATAAGGTAGGCTGCGACAGTTGCGGACAGTGCATTGCTGCCTGCCCGACCGGAGCTTTAGCTCCAAAGAGCAGGATGCTCAAAACCGGACCCTGGAAAACAACAATTCAGGAAGGGCTCTGCGATCGCTGTTCACTGCTCTGCGGAATTTCTGTCTCCAGGGCTGACAGTTGTATCACTGACATCCGGGCATCTGAATTGAATACTTACAAAAAGAATATCTGCCAGCTGGGCTCATTCATGTATCACATGGATCGGCACCCTGCGGACAGACCATATCAGATGAAAGGACGCAAACTTACGCCTGTCACACTTGAACAGATCGCAGGGGCTCTTAAAAAATCCGGTGATGGCATCCTGGTGGCTGGAAACGGAATCTCGGACGAGGAAGCTTTCCTGCTGAATAAACTGTCGGAATCAGTGTTTGGGAAGAACGGCTTCTTCATCGACGAAAATCCGGATTTCACAATTACAGGATGCACTTCGCTGGGGAAAGCACCCAAGGAAAATTTGGTGATAATAGGTTGTGTGGAGGATGAAAACTGGCAAGCTGCTCTTGACCCTTATCTGCGTATCCTGGCCCGTGACGGCAGCAGAATCGCTTTTATCGGAAAAAAGAGCGACAGGCAGAATTTCACTTCGCTCTATTCAGCCATGAAGAGAGAAAAGATCCCCGGTTTCATCAGGGAAATTCTGGGCAATGGCGGAGAATGGCACAAGCTCTTCAACCAGCGGCCGACCTTTGTGATTGAAAAGAAGCTGGCTTCCTCTGAATTGATTGATGTTTGCAGGAAAACGACTGACAATATCGTTGTGCTGGAAAGCACCGTGAATGCGCCAGGTCTGAGAAATGCTGGCTTGAAGGGCGTGACAGTCGAGGAACTGAAGAAATACCTTAAAAACAGCGGGAATGTTTATTACGGATATGAAATGCAGGCCCTGCCTGTGAAAGACTTTGATTTCTGGTTCAGTCCAGAATCACGGAAAGGTTATGCCGGAACTGTGATTCCACTACTTACAGTTCTGGACAAAAAAGGCACTTATCATGCCGCAGACGGGCGGGTAACGCATTCCACTGACTGGCTGCCCAGGGAGAAATCACTGGAAAGCACCGAGATCCTCAAACAACTGTTGCTGTGCCTGGGAAAAGAACACGGTGAAGCCTGCAAATGCTGCTCTAAAGAGAAGAATTGCTGAGAAAAGGGTGATTTTAAGCTGAAAATCTTGATTCCTGCAAAGAAAATTTGGGATTTTGCTTTGTATGTTTTCACTTTTCTCTTTCTGCTGGTTGCAGTCTGCGAAATCTGGTTCAGGATTGAACCGGAACCTCCAGGGCCAGGCAGAAATTTCAAAGCAATCACCATACCCAGACTAGCTCAATACTGGTTGAATCGTGACAATGCAAACCCGCTTTTACCTCCTTTCAAATTCTTTTCCAATACAGATTTCCGCAATCAAGAGCGGCTGCACCTGATTGCGAGCCAGATGAGTCTGCCCAGGAACAAAGTCCTGGAATCTTACGACTTTCTAAGGCCGGCTGAATTCAGGGAAAAGACTTCCTATACCGCAACCATTAATAATCTGGGATTCAGGGGACCTCAGAGGACAGTCCAGAAACCCGAAAATGTTTTCCGGATCATCGCGTTAGGATCATATCACACATTTGGACATGCTGTTAACGATGAAGATACATACCCGAGCCAGCTCGAACAAAGGTTGAACAGCCAGAAGACAGATACGGTCTATGAAGTGTGGAACTACGGCAATCAGGAAGGTTCTGCTATAGTCGGGCTTGCAAAACTGCAGATGGAAATCCTGGATTACAAGCCAGATCTGATCATCTGGGATTACGGATATATAGATCCGGTGATTATGGGGGATAACCAGTTCCTGGGAGGATTCTTTTTCCCTGAATCCGGTATTTATCGTCCTCTGATGTGGTTTTTACATCTTGCGGGGAACGTGATCGTCAGGAAGAGCATGATTTACGATAAATTCAGGGATTATCTGGTGACAAGAATCATGAAAAAAAACATTGCTGCTTTCGCAGATGTCACTATGCAGATGCTGAAAACAGCCGAAGAAAAACAGATCCCGGTGATCATCCTGCGGCAGAGTGTAATTCACAGCATCAGTCCAGCTTTTTACCGGAAACTTGCAGATTCATACAAGCTGGCCAGTTTTATTGACGGAGAAAAGATTTTTGAAAGATATCCCCCTTCTCATGAAATGACAGTGGACTTTTATGCAGGCTTAAACTGGCTTTCGGAATTTGACCCTTCTTTGGGAAAAGACAAAACCTGGTATCCCCCAGAATACTTCATTGATATCTTTCAATATAATAAATGGGGCCACAAAGCGATCGCCACCTATCTGTCGGATGAAATAGCCGTGATAAAAGAGAGAATGCTGTCTAAAAACCTATGAGATAGATTGCAGGCAGGATAGCGGGACTGCCGGTAAGGAACAGGATCAGAGCTATTGCGGCCAGTAAGACCCAGAGCGGCAGCAAAATCCATTTTTTCTTTCGCAACAGTTCTTTCAGCAGAAAAATCAGCAGCCCTGGCAGAGTGCGCCGTGTTTTATGATCCTGGGTAGTCTCAATTTCCTGGCTCATTCGATTCCCTTCTTTGATTGATCTTTAATAGATCATGTCCGTAAATCTCTACCGCCAGATTTTCTGCCACAGCTTCGTTTCCAAGCGCAGACATGTGGATGGGGTCTATGAATCCACTGTCAGGGCTTAAAAGCGAAAGGCTTTTCATAGAGTCTACCAATAACACGCCTTCCTGTACAGCAATTTTCATCAACACCTGATTGAGTTTATCTACATCCTCGGCAATCCGTTTGGGTTCCGTCCTGCGGGCCATTTCAAACATTTTCTTTTTTTCACCTGAATTTCCAAGATAAGAATAGCATGAACTAAGGTAGTAATAAGTCAGATTCCGGTCTGGTTTTACTTCGGTTGCTTTTTTAAAATATGTCAGCGCTACAAGATACTGTTTTTCCTCGTATTTTTTTACCCCGGTCTCAAACAATTCCTGATACTGTTCATTAATTTTTTGCTCAACACTTCCGAATGAAGGCAGCTTATAAGCAGATGTCAAAAGTATGATCTCCGAACCGCTTGATTTTGCAAACTGAATCATTTCCCTGATGTTCTTTTCGAAATCCGTGTCATCAACCCTTCTGACTGGGATTCCAATCGGCCGGCTGCTAAAGTCTTCGAACAGATTGAAAATCCTGCGGGACAGCAGATTGCCGAAATTGAATCTGTAGAGAAGATTCAGAAGTCGTATTTTCCAGGTTTTTTTAGGGGTTGCGAATTCTTCTTTATCGGGCAGGGGACTGGTATCGAAAAAACGGAATCTGTCAACATCATTCACTCCATAGGCAATGATCAATATGTTTGATTTAAGTTTTCCCGAAAGATCATTTTTAAAAAATTGAAGCCCCTGCCATGAGGAAAAACCAATCTGCCCGGCATTGATCACGCTTATCACCTGGTCTTTGTATTTCCTGACCAGCAAATCCTCAAGCAGTGCGGGATAAGCCTGCTGTTCTTCAACCCCCCAGCCGAATGTGGATGAAGGACCCAGGACTAGAATTGTTTTTGCATTTTTATCGATCTTCGCGAGGGGTATGTTCCGCATTCCCAATTCATTTGTTTTCAAGGCAATTTTCAGAAAACGGCCGTTATAATCAGCTTTTTGACGCCAGCCCAGCCTGCTGTCCGGATTCAGGACCTGCTTTGCCTTATCAAGAGGGTCGCCCCATCTGTCTATCCAGTAAATTGAGATTGATTCAAATACTGCAATCCAGGCCACAAGTGAAATTATCACAATCGTTAAAGATTGAATGAAGTTTCTCACTGGCCCTGAAATCCATCCAGCAATCCTGATAACCGGCTTTCTCCGGTTTTTTCGAAATATTCTTTCAGCAGTATCCGCATATCATCCACTTTTTCCTTAAAAAGGAGGCTCATTTTATCGGATACAGTTTCGTAAGACTGGAAATTCAAATAAATCCAGAAGATCATGACATTGTATAAAATAAAGGGGTAGCAGTCATATTGCATCCTGTGATCCATAGGAGAGCCTTTGACGTCAGGATGCGGCAGGATTTCATGCTGGTAAAGATATTGTCCTGTTGTCCTCTGATCAGCAGCGGTCGATTCTTCGCTCGGGAAAAAGAAGCCGTGCTGGTCAACTATCAGCCGGTCTATGAATTGCCGGTCAGGAGGGGTATCGAAACCGCGGACCGGATTTTGATAGCTGATTCCGAATTCTGCGTAAAGTTTCCTGAAAATCTCCATCACAGCATCCATATGTCCGGGAAAATGCATCAATTCCCTGGTCAAGCCGTCAGCCACCACTTCAATCTGATGCAGACGGCAATACACGATTGCATTGATGTGCCAGCTGAGAGTGGTGAAGCCGCAGGTTGAAAGAACAAGCCAGCGATGCCTGAACAGATATTTCAAATAACGATGATAGCTGATAAATTTCACTAATTTTGTGGTGGAGATGATTTTATGGATAAACCTAGGCCCGAATTTATTTTCCAGAGCCTGGATATTTTCGCTGATACAGGACTTTTTTTCTCTTCCCTGATAGAAAGTCAACAGGTGAATATTCTGGAAATGTTCTGCCATCAATGCAGCAGTGCATGTCGAATCAGTGCCTCCTGAGTAAAGGAGAACGCAATCTTTTTTTTCAATTCCAGTCAATGTCATCCGGCCTGACCCCAAGCATTTTCAATAAATAATGAGTTAATTTTCCGAAAACCACAAAAGGCAGATGGAAAAAAAAAGCCAGACCTTTGTTGTACTTCATCCGAAGCTCATATGGCATCAGCAGTGCAGGAAAACATAAAAGCACTGCAACGATTAATTTAAGCACTTTCAAGATGTATGATTTTCCCATTGAGCCTCTTGCAAAATGTTTTTACGTTTTATTTCGGGTAGACATTTTGTTAGAGGCTCATGGAGCACTAACAAAACTCTTGCTTCCAAACCGCTTGCAAAAGTCTATATTATTAAAAAACCGAGTTTTGCAAGTGTCACCATTTTATACAGGATAAGAATATCAAAAGTTAATGTCAAACTCCTGTCAGGCCAGGTTTAATGCAACTGATATTTAGTTGCAAATCGTCTTAGGTCAGACTATAATTAAATTGTGGTGCGTCCTGACAAACTGCGTCAGTCCGCCGGTGAAAGTCCGGACCGGGAAAGCGCCGGAGCGCCCGGGAGCTGGTTCCAGATCGAGGAGGAGACTCCGAGGTCCGAGCGGAACGACAAAAGCCT
>JAQTZZ010000044.1 GCA_028687545.1 Candidatus Wallbacteria bacterium | reverse complement strand
GTAGCAGTCGAAGCATACCCGCTGGCTGTAGTGAGAACCCCCATGGCGGTAGAATTGTCCCCACTTGCTACTGTCCTAAATCCCATGGCTGTAGACACCCATCCGCCGGCAACAGTGTCGGCCCCTATTGCCATGGAAGCCCAGCCGCTGCCTACAGTACCAGAACCCATAGAAGTCGAAGTGTCCCCACTGGCTATCGTATTAAACCCCATGGCAGTTGAAGCCCAACCGCTAGCTATTGCGTTATCCCCTGTTGCAATAGAACATTCTCCAATCTTCACATCATCCCATTGATCACTTTCTACATTACCAGCCCTGAAAGCCGCTTTTTTCGGATACCAGAACATCCTGGTACCTGCTCCGGAAGTTTCTAGTGAGGTACCGCTGCCATAAGTTCCGATCGCCATTATACCGCCGTCAGGCGATGCTGCCCCTTTATCGATTGTGAGCTTAAATTCAGGATTAGAGGTTCCTACTCCTATTTTCCCGCTGTTTTTCACGGTCAGTCTGGGAAGATTATTGGTGATCAGAGTCAGATCAAAATTATCGATATTACCAAGCAGCCTGTTCATTCCTGCCACTTCGCCGCTATCGCTGAAATCCACAGTCGGCAGGCCTGTCAGATGCGAGCCGTCGCCTATATAGTGCAGAGCTTCCATTGTGCCCTTGACATCCAGGATTTCCACAGGGCTGGTAGTGCCGATCCCCAGTTTTCCGAAGAAAAACGACTCCCTGGTGCTGGCTGAATTCAAGACTCCATCCAGGCGGATATTGCCTAATGAATCTATGATTCCCACTTCTTTGGAATTTGAATTGATGATCTGCAGTCCTGTTGAGCCGTCGCTGGTTGAAAGTATGGCTTGAATACTTTCAGCCTCAAGCTGACCTGAACAAAAGATCAGCAGTAAAGATGTGAAGATAAAAATGCAGAACAGTTTCATACTTCCCCCTTTTTCAAACTCAATTTCAACTCGATTTTAAACAATATTTTTATATAAAACAAATAAGATCCAGCGGGAAGTCCCCAGTTTCCGCGATTATTTTAGATCAGCCGCAAACCGTCCCAGCCAGTGCAGGTATTCCTGCCAGGGGACTGCCTTGACCCCGCCAGGCAGATCTCTCGTTTCCGGAACCATACAGACTATCCGCGGCTCCAGCACACGGAATCCTTCAGAGCCTTTGGCGATCCTGAGCATAGAGGAAACGTGCTTTCTTGTGGGTGTGGCAGTTTTTTTGATCTCTAAGGGATAATATCCTTCACTCATTTCGATCAGCAGGTCGATTTCAGTGCCATCGTTGGCGCGGAAATAGTAAACAGGCTGGGAAATTCCGAGTCTGCCGAGAATTTTAACGGTTTCACTGACTATGAAACCCTCAAAAAATGCTCCACCCATGGCTCCGGAAAACAAAGCTTCGGCTGACGGCTGTCTGGTAAGATAAGCCGCAATCGCGGAATCCAGGAAATAAAGCTTGGGACTCTTGACTATCCTTTTTCCCAGGTTGCGGTGATAGGGCTGGAGCAGAATAATCAGATAGCATGCCTGAAGCACTGAAAGCCAATTCTTGCATGTGGGCTGGCTGATTCCGCAACAGCGGGAGATGGAAGCCATGTTCAATTCCTGCCCATGGATTGAAGCGCAATAACTTACAAAAGCCTGGAACAGGGAAAGATCCTTGACGCTGAGGATCTGGTGCAGATCTCTTTCAATGTATGTCCCCAGGTAACTCTTCAGCCACATATCTCTTTTAACAGGCAAGGTCACGACTTCCGGATACCCTCCAGTCCAGATCAGATTTTCCGCTCTGTCTGCCGGTTTACCGTATTCAAGCCAATGCAGAGGCAGGAGCTCCAGTATGGCTATCCTTCCTGCCAGGGAGTCACTGATATTTTTCATCAGACTGAACTGCTGCGAACCTGTCATGATCCATTTTCCGCACTTTTCCCTCTCATTGTCGATTCTGATTTTAAGATATGAAAAAAGTTCCGGAACATACTGAATCTCATCCAGAATCACTGGAGTAGTGTTGAATCTGTCCAGAAAACCATTTGGATCCTCATGTGCAAATGCTCTCTCCAGGGGATCGTCAAAGGAAACATATTGAGCTTTTCCTTTAAGTTCGTGCTGAAGAAATGTTGTTTTGCCGGATTGCCGCGGGCCTGTAATCAGAACTGCAGGGAATAATGATAAGGCCTTGTGAAAGGTGTCTGCGAGCGCTCTTTTGATAAACATCTTACAATACTAAATTTCAACTTTAGAATTGTCAAGATTGTGAATATATAAACCCTTACTCTTATGCAAAACATCGTAATAATGAAATAGAATCCTGATTATAATACAATTAAATCAAATTTTCCGGGTAAAGCTATGCCAGTCCTTCATCGGTCAGCGGACGGTGAGGAGGTACATTCAGAAATTAAAACATTTCTTGTTTCTGTATATAATACTTTGGAGAAGAATCTCAAGGATTTTTGGGGGGGCAATGAATCTGACTGAGAAAATCATCAAAAGCCATCTGGTATCAGGCGAAATGAAGGCAGGCGCGAGCATTGCCATCAGGATCGACCAGACGCTCACGCAGGATGCTACAGGCACCATGGCTTACCTGCAGTTCGAGGCCTTGGAAGTGCCTAGAGTAAAGACGGAACTGTCAGTGTCTTACGTGGACCACAACATGCTGCAGAGCGGCTATGAGAATGCGGACGACCATGCATTCCTGCAGTCAATCGCCGCCAAACACGGGATTTTTTTCAGCAAGCCAGGCAACGGGATCTGCCATCAGGTGCATCTGGAACGCTTCGGCGTGCCCGGAAAAACCCTGCTGGGATCTGATTCCCACACGCCTACCTGCGGAGGGCTGGGCATGATCGCGATCGGGGCCGGAGGCCTGGATATTGCGCTGGCCATGGCAGGAGAACCGTTCTATCTTTCCATGCCCAGAGTTTTTGAAGTCTACCTGACTGGTGAGCTGCAGCCTTTCGTGAGTGCCAAGGATGTGATCCTGGAACTCCTGCGCCTGAAAACCGTCAAGGGCGGAGTGGGGATTGCCTTCGAATTCACCGGACCAGGCGTGAAGACACTTTCCATCCCTGAACGCGCCACAATCACAAACATGGGTGCAGAACTGGGCGCGACTTTCTCGATTTTCCCCTCAGACATAAAGACAAAAGAATTTTTCAAGCTTCAGCAGCGCGAAATCCAGTGGCTGGAAATGAAACCTGATCAGAAAGCCGGATACGACGGCAGGGTGGAGATTGACCTCAGCAAGCTCGAACCGTTGATTGCCAAGCCCCACATGCCTGACCAGGTGGTGACAGTGAAGTCCATTGCAGGCAAAAAGGTGCAGCAAGTGGTAGTCGGATCCTGCACAAACTCCAGTTATAAAGACATCAAAACAGTGGCAGGTATGCTTAAAAACCGGCATGTACATCCGGAAGTATCAATGGGACTCCTGCCAGGTTCGCGCCAGGTGCTGAAAAAACTGATTTCAGCAGGCGAAATGGAGAAGATACTTGACTCAGGCGTCAGACTGCTGGAATGCTCCTGCGGACCCTGCATAGGCATGGGATTTTCTCCGCCCTCCAAGGGAATTTCGCTGCGCACTTTCAACCGTAACTTCGAAGGCCGTTCAGGCACCAAGGACGCGGAAATCTACCTGTGTTCACCGGAAACGGCTGTCGCAGCAGCTCTCACAGGCCAGATCACTGATCCCAGGGAACTGGGTATCGAAGCTCCAAAAATCGAAGCAAAACCAAAATTCGTGATCGACGATTCGCTGATTATTCCTCCTGCCAAGGACGGCAGCAAAGTGACTGTTGTTCGCGGTCCGAACATCCAGCCGCTCCCCAAGAACACCAGGCTTGAGGACAAGGTGGAAGTGCCTGTGATCCTCAAGGTGGGCAATGACATCACCACAGATCACATCATGCCGGCAGGTGCAAAGATCCTTCCTTTGCGCTCCAATGTGCCGAAGATCGCGGAGCATGTCTTTGAACCGATTGATCCCACTTTTGCGAAGCGTGCTAAAGAGGCAAAGCAGAGTGTGATCGTAGGCGGAGCAAACTACGGTCAGGGCAGTTCCAGGGAACATGCGGCACTCGCCCCAATGTATCTTGGCATCAAAGCCGTGCTGGTAAAGAGCTTCGCCAGGATTCACCTTGCCAATCTGGTGAATTTCGGGATCATGCCTCTGACTTTCCAGAACCCGGAAGACTATGACAAGATTACCCAGGGTGATCTGCTGCAGTTTGATTTCAGCGATATTTCAAAAAAAGATCTGCAGGTCACGAACAAGACGAAAAACCAGGTCTACAAAGTGACACATCCGTTGAGCAGCCGGGATGTTGAGATAGTCAAAGCCGGCGGATCCCTTGCTTTTACTTCAATCAATCAGAAAAAATAACAGGAGGACAGGAGAAAATGGCGAAGAAAACCAGTAATGAGATGGAAAAGGATACCGGAAAAGCCCCTCTGCAGGGGGAAAAGATCCAGAACAAGAAAGGCAAGCTGATCGTACCCGACAATCCGATCATCCCCTTCATCGAAGGTGATGGAACAGGCGCTGACATCTGGAATGCCTCTGTGCTGGTTTTTGACAAGGCTGTGGAAAAAGCTTACAAAGGCAAGAAAAAGATCGCCTGGCATGAAATCTATGCCGGCGAGAAAGCCTTCAACCTGTTCAAGGACTGGGCACCTGAAGACACATTCAAAGCAGTGACAGAATATTTCGTAGCCATCAAAGGTCCTCTCACCACCCCGGTAGGCGAAGGGATGAGGAGCATCAACGTCACGCTCAGGCAGAAGCTTGACTTGTACACCTGCCTTAGACCTGTCCGCTATTTCAAAGGTGTCCCTTCTCCTGTGAAAAGACCTGAAGACGTGGACATGGTGGTATTCCGCGAGAATACCGAAGACATCTATGCAGGCATCGAATGGAACAACGGCACGCCTGAAGTGAAGAAAGTGATCGATTTTCTGATTAAGGAAATGGGAGTGAAGAAGATCCGCTTTCCGAACACCTCTTCGATCGGGATCAAGCCGGTTTCATTGGAGGGCTCGGAACGCCTGATCCGCGCAGCCATCAATTATGCCCTGAGGCTTAAGAGAAAGAGCGTGACTATAGTGCACAAAGGCAATATCCAGAAATTCACTGAAGGTGGATTCCTGAAATGGGGATACGCCCTGGCTGAGCGCGAATTCGGGGACAAGACCTTCACCTGGCCGCAGTGGGAAAAAATCAAGGCAGCGCAGGGCGAAGAGACAGCGAACAAGGAAATGAAGAAAGCCCAGGAATCAGGAAAAATCATTATCAAGGACTGCATCTGCGACAATTTCCTGCAGCAGATCCTGACCAGGCCAAAGGAATACGATGTGATAGCCACCACGAATCTTAACGGAGATTATGTTTCCGACGCTCTGGCAGCCCAGGTGGGCGGCATCGGCATTGCTCCTGGAGCAAATATCAATTACGAGACAGGCCATGCGCTGTTCGAAGCCACTCACGGCACTGCCCCGAAATATGCTGGGCAGGACAAAGTCAATCCAGGTTCAGTGATCCTCTCAGGTGTGATGATGTTCGAACATCTGGGCTGGCTGGAAGCCGCGGATCTGATCGTCAAAGGACTGGAAAAAACCATTCAGAACAAGACCGTGACCTATGACTTCGCAAGGCAGATGGACGGAGCAAAGGAAATCAAGTGCTCGGAATTTGCGAAAGAGATTGTTAAAAATATGTATTGATTTAATAATTTTTGGTTCGGGATTCGGGGTCCGAGGTACGGAGCTTCTCGAACCTCGCACCACGAACCTCGTACCTGCAAAGTGGATTTTATTGATTTTTGTGACAATTTAGTAGTAGCTGTAAAATCGAATCTTAGAGGTAAGCATGGAAATCAAATCTACAGCCCAGTCCGGTTCTCTGGAATCCAGTGACATCTTGGTGACTGTGAAGCCGGCTGACAAAGGAGCGGGTCGGAAAATCGAGCTGCAGTCGGTTGTACTTAATGAATACGGGCAGTCGATCAGGGAGGACATTCAGAAGGTCCTTGATCAGAACCGTGTTTCAGATGTCGAACTCACAGCCAATGATAGAGGTGCTTTGCCTCCTACAATCAAGGCCAGGGTAGAGGCTGCCCTGCGGCGGGCATCACGTCCGGAGGTTGAAAAGTGATTAAAAAACTCAGACGGACTATGCTCTACATACCGGGTAATAATCCCGGAATGATCCAGAACGGCGGCTGTTACGGCGCAGACGCCATCATGCTGGACCTGGAAGATGCAGTGGCTGTCAACCGCAAGGATGACGCCAGGCTTTTAGTCCGTAACCTGTTGTCCTACGTCGATTTCGGGGATGTGGAAAAAACCGTACGCATCAATGGCATGAACACAGATTTCGTGATCCCTGACCTTTCCATGATCGTGCCGGCAAAGCCAGATGCCATCCGAATTCCTAAGGTGGAAACCATAGAGGACATTCAACGGGCGGACAAGCTCATCTCCCAGATGGAGGACGAATCAGGGCTGCGAGTGGGCACAATCATGATCCATGCCATGCTGGAAACAGCTTTGGGAGTAGAAAACGCCTATGCGATCGCCAAGGCTTCCCCGCGGATCACAGCCATCACCATCGGAGGCCAGGATCTGACTGCAGACATGGGAATTCAAAAGACACTCGGAGGCGAAGAACTGTCCTATGCAAGGAGAAGAATCGTGATGGCTGCCAAAGCTGCCAGGATCTCCGCGATTGACACGATCTGGGCGGATGTGGATGACGACGAAGGTCTGATCCGCGAAACCAGAATGATCAAGGAACTCGGCTTTGACGGCAAAGCTGTGATCAATCCCAGGCAGATTGAGCCGGTCCACAGAGTATTCTTGCCAACTGTTTCGGAGATCGACAAAGCCATGAAGATAGTTACTGCCTTCAAAAAAGCACAGGCTGAGGGCGTGGGAGTTTTCGCCATCGACGGCCGGATGATCGACGCTCCTGTTGTGGCGAGGGCCAGACGGATCCTGGAACTGGCGGAAATGGAAGGTGCAGCATGAAAAACAAGCTTGGGATCGAAATTCCGGAAAAAATAGAGGGTGTCGGCAGCCTAATCCCGTTCCAGGGTGAATTCACGCTGATCAATAGCCAAACCGAAAAATACAAGACTCCTCAACCTATCCGTAAATCAAAAACCGGGCATAAACTGCTGCCTGACTTGAAGAACTGTCTGGAAAAGCTCAGCCTCCGCGACGGCATGTGCATTTCATTCCACCATCATTTCCGGGGTGGAGACGAGACAGTTTTCAAGGTAATCTCCCTGATTGCTGAAATGGGATTCAAGAATCTGACGATAGCATCTTCCTCCCTTACCACTGCACATGACCCGCTGATCCCTTTCGTGGAAAACGGCGTGATCAGCCGGATCTGGACATCCGGCCTGCGCGAGAAGCTCGGCAAGACCATCTCAGCAGGAAAACTCGGCATCCCTGTCATCTTCCATTCCCATGGCGGGCGGGCCAGAGCCATTGAAACCGGAAAACTGAAGGTGGATCTAGCTTTCATTGCAGCTGCGGCTGCGGACTGCGAAGGAAACGCCACCGGCAGCTTCGGCAAGTCAGCTTGCGGCGCTCTTGGTTATCCGATGGTGGATTCAGAGTATGCAGCCGAAGTGGTTGTACTCACCGATAACCTGGTGGAATTTCCCTGCCATCCTGCATCCATCAAACAGCATAATGTGGATTATGTAGTGCCAGTGGACAGGATTGGAGACCCCAAGAAGATCGGCACAGGCAGCACCCGCCTGACCAGAAACCCGCTCGATCTCAGGATCGCCCAGCTCGCCACTCAGGCTATCGATAAATGCGGATACATCAAACCAGGCTTCTCTCTCCAGACCGGGGCAGGCGGAGCTTCGCTCGCAGTCGCCAAATTCATCCGCGAACTGCAGAGGGAGCGGAAAATCAAGGGCAGCTTCCTGCTCGGTGGCATCACTTCCACGATGGTGGAAATCCTTGAAGAGGGCCTGTTCAACGTGGCCTATGATGTGCAGAGCTTTGATGACATGGTTACGCATTCGATCTATAAGAACCAGCAGCATGTGGAAATCTCATCCTCCCAGTATGCAAACCCCTTCAATGCCGGCTGTTTCGTGAACATGCTGGATGTGGTGATCCTGGCAGCGCTGGAAGTTGACACTGATTTCAACGTGAATGTACTGACAGGCTCAGACGGCTTAGTGATGGGAGCGTCAGGCGGTCACTGCGATACAGCTGCAGGCGCCAAGCTCACCGTGGTAGTCGCACCTTCCATGCGGGCCAGGACTCCGATCGTGCGCGATAAAATTGCTACAATCGTCACACCAGGCTGCTCTGTGGACCTGCTGGTCACTGAACGCGGCATCTGCGTGAACCCTGCCAGGACCGAGCTCATCGAAACTCTCAAGCGGAGCAGGCTGCCGATCCTGGAGATTCACGATCTGGCCAAAAATGTGGAAAAACTCTGCGGAAAACCTGCCCCGATCGAATGGGACGACAAGATCGTGGGGCTGGTGGAATATCGCGACGGATCGATCATTGACGTGATCCGCAAAGTGAAATCTTAGATTTGTAAGGGCGCAGCATGCTGCGCCCCTGCACGGAATGTCAGAACATCCCCAGCTGTTCAGCTGGCCGCTCCCTGGGTTTTTCCACTTCCAGCAGCTCCTGCTCAATGCTGGACAGGAAACGGCTTCTGGGCAGCCTGAATTCCCGGCCGTGCAGGAATCTGTGTTCAGCGCTCGAGAGGAACAGGTACTTTTTCGCGCGCGTCATGGCTACATAGAAAAGCCTGGTCTCTTCATCGAGGTCTGACTTCATGGTCTCGTATAGATGATACGGCAGTAATCCATCCTCGCAGCCGGCGATGAAGACTGCCGTAAATTCCAGTCCCTTGGCGGCATGGATTGTCAGCAGGCTCACCCGCTCCACTTTTTCCTCAAAAAGATCGGTGCCGCCACAGAGAAAAGCCTGTTTCAGGAATCCGTCAAAATCGGAGCCGAAACGCTCTGCATAATCCAGCAGTTTTCCGATCTCCGAAGCATTCACGTCTTTTTGATACTTCGTACATAGAAGCAAAGCGTTTTTCACTGTCTGATTGTCTGAGAGTTTTAATCCAGTCTCAGGCAGATCGGCTCTTCCTTTCAGTTTCTCCCGCAGAAATCCGTTTCCCGGGTCCAGGGACAGGCGCAGCAGATCCAGGGTTGCAGCTACAGGATCTGTGCCGAAAAAATCTTCATCATCTACTGACTGATATGGAATCGAATGATCATGAAAAGCTTTTTCCAGAGCTTTCATCTGAGTTCTGGTACGCACGAGCACAGCGAAATCAGCCAGGCTTTCAATTCCGCTCACCGATTCCCCGGACGCGACTGAACTGTCCAGGGAGAAAAATCTCAATCCTCCTGCCATCCGTTCAATGTTCCTGGCGATGAATTCAGCTTCGCTTTTATCTGTGGGGTGGCTGGAGAGATTGAGCCTGACTCCCTTTTCCAGCCCCTGCAGAAATCCCCCCGCTGAATGGACGATGCCTGAACTTGCTTTCAGGATAGTGTTAGAACAGCGGTAGCTTCTGACCAGATTAAAAGTTTTTGCCAGAGGATAGTCCTCCTGGAATCGCCTGATAAAACCCACATCCGCTCCTCTGAAACCGTAAATTGCCTGGTCAGGGTCGCCTACAGCGCAGAGATTAGCATTGCCGGGAGCTAACAGACGCAGCAGCTTATACTGCACAGGATTCACGTCCTGATATTCGTCCACCAGAATCTGACTGAAGCGGGTTCTGTATTTTTCAAGTAATTCCTGATTGGTTTCGAGGATCTGAACAGGAAGACAGAGCAGATCATCCAGGTCGAACAGATTGTTCTCGCTCAGATATTCTTCATACCTGACAAAAAATTCCATGAATCCTTCTGGTTCATCATATTTCAGGAGCTGCTTCCTGGCTGAAACCGCTTTTGAATAAACGGACGTTTTCTGCGTGAACAATGAACAGATGAAATTCCTGTCAGATTCACTGATCAGGGAAAATCCGGGTTTCCTGCCAGTTTGCTCCAGGTTTTCTGATAAGATCGACAGGCCCAGTCCATGGAAAGTGGTTGCTTTGACGGTTCCGGCAGTTCCAAGGTCTGAAAGCCTTGATTTCAGTTCCGCTGCTGAGCGGTTAGTGAAAGTGACGGCCAGGATTTCCGAGGGATTTACATGCTCCGCGATGGTTCTGATGCGCTCGACAATGGTTCTGGTCTTTCCGGTTCCCGGACCTGCCAGGATCAGAGCAGGTCCCTGGAAATGTCGGATTGCTTCTTCCTGCTGCGGGTTGGCTCCAGCTTCAATCACAGGAGATTGAAGCTCTTCCCCGGAATAATTTCCCAGTCGTTGAAATTCTGCTACATCAAAGCAGACAAGCGGCCTGGGTGACAGCTTCACCTGCCCTTGAAAAAAACCGGAATTCCGGCCGAATGATTTCGCCTCGCCAGGTCTGAAAGCCTTGACAGTACCATATTCTCCGTCATATCCCTCACTGATGAAAACCTCCCTGGCCCGCATCCTTCTGACAGCTTCTGAAAGTTCAGGGGAAAGCTTTCCCAGATCTTCGAGCGGCTGTTCGAGCAGCATGAAAAGTTCATTTCCTGCTTTCTGGATCAGTTCAAAATAGACTTTCAAGACCTTTTTTGAGGATTCGCCTGATCCGATAATTTCAGAGAGCAGCTCGCGCAGCGGGATGATGGAATGGAATGGGGCACATTTCGGTCTGGTTGAGATATCGGATCTGTCTGCCAGAACCGCCACTCTGTGCATTACTCCTACCACCACTTTTTTCCCGCAGACCGGGCAGAGACAGCGGTTCTTGAGCGTAGTGAGAGGGTCCCAGCAGATCCCGCATTTGCGATGCCCGTCGAAATGGTATTTGCCTTCCTGTGGAAAGAGGTGCACTGTCTCCACCTGTCCGCCGGACTGCATTGCCTGTTTTATGGAGAAAAATGAGAGTTCAGTGTGGAGAATATTGGCATTCCTGCCGATCCTGTCCGGGGAATGAGCATCCGAATTGGCGAGCAGTGTGCACTGATCAAGCGTGCTGACCAGCCAGTTCATTGGGGCGTCTGAGGAAAGCCCGGTTTCCGCAGCAAAAATATGCTGTGAAAGATCTTCGTAACAGTCAGTGAGCCGGTCAAAACCGGATTTTTCGCCGAGCAGGGAAAACCAGGGTGTCCAGACATGGGCAGGAGCCAGAAATCCGTCCGGACACTCTTCCAGGAAGATTTCCAGCAACCGCTTGGAGTCAAGGCCAAGGATCGGCCGCCCGTCGGATTTGAGATTGCCGATTTCTGAAAGCCTGCGATTCAGGCGCTCCGCAGACGCGAAATCCGGCACAAAGAGCAGATTGTGGACCTTGCGCACCCGGTCGTTTTTCTTATAGATGCTGCTGATCTCAGCGCTCAGGAGGAATCTGACAGTCGAGGCTGCACCAGGAAGTTGAGCCGCCTCAGGAAGCTGTATTTCTTTTTTCAGTCTGAAAAGCCCGTCTTCTGCAGGTCCCAGTTTGTCTTTCAGCTCAGCGATCCAGCCCGGATGGGTGAAATCACCTGTAGCCACGACATTCATGCCTTTCACCCTGCACCAGTAGTCCAGGTGCTCCGGAGTCAATTGCTTGCTGGTAGCGAGAGAGTAATGGGAGTGGATATGGAAATCTGCGTAGAATTTCATGTTTAATCCATTTTACAAACCTTTGATTTTCTAATGATTCATACTGTATGGTAATATATTCATATGAAAAAATCACCACTGGAACTGGTTATCGAGGCCCGCGAAAACCGCTGGATGTCGCGCAAGCAGTCCGGCCAGGCTTTTGTCACTTTTTCGCTCAATGTTCCGGGCTATCCCAAGACCTCACCCCTGATCGAAAAGGCATTTCTTGCCACTTCTAAGGAAGCGCTGCGCTTTCTTTCCACATTTCAACAGGTCAAAAATCCGGGTTTCGGCCTGGACGAGGCCGGACATTTCCTGTTCCTGCCGCTGGGAGGGATGGGACTGAAGGCTTTGACTGAACTGAAGGAAAAGTGCGCCTGCTTTGAGCGGAATCATCAGGCAGGAAGGCTTCTGGATCTTGACGTGTATGATGAGTCCGGTATTCCTATTTCAGGAAACCGCAGAAGGCAATGCCTGCTCTGCGACCGCTCAGCCATTCTCTGCATGATGGAACGCTCGCATGCTACAGCAGACCTTCGCCAGAGCTGCGAAGAACTGCTGGCTGAGTATCTGCGCAAACTGGAAAACCGGAAAATGATCGACAGGCTCACAGAATTCGCGGTTTCAGCCCTGCTGACCGAGGCTTCGGTGCATCCCAAGCCCGGCCTGGTCACCAGGATTTCTTCAGGCAGCCACAAGGATATGGATTTTTTCACCTATCTCTCCAGCACCTCAGCCCTCGCTCCTGGTTACCTGAGGATCGCGGAAGCTGCGCTAGCCGGGGAATGGCCGGAAAATCTGCATCTTTCCGTGATCCGCTGCCTGGGCATGACCATGGAAGACAATATGTTTTCCGCCACTTCAGGTATCAACACCCAGAAAGGCGCGATTTTCCTGATGGGAATTGCGGTCTATGCCTCAGCTCTCAGTTTCAGGGAAACCAGGCGCCTTGATCATAAAAATATCCGGAGCCTGATCGGGAAAATCTGCCGGGGATTGACTGCTGAACTTGAGAGTCCCGGTGCCACCCATGGACAGATGGCTCATGAAAAATTCGGAATCACTGGTGCGAGAGGTGAGGTTGAAGCCGGTTTCCCACTGGTTTTCAAGGAAGCCCTGCCGATTCTTTCTGTCTGCCGCAACCGCGGTTTTGATCAGGATACAGCCTGCCGGTTGACGCTGTCCGCGATTATTGCAGAGAACGACGATACCAATCTCTATTTCAGGGGCGGTTTGAAAAAAGCCCTGGCAGTGAAGAAACTGGCTGCAGCGGTCGTCGCTCTTTTCCGGAAAAAAGCGACTCTGAAGCAGCTTGGCAGAGCTTTCGAAAGGCTCTGCGATTATTGCGGAAAAAACAACCTGTCCTGTGGAGGATCCGCCGACCTTCTGGCTGTCAGCCTGTTTTTCGAATCCATTTCAGAATTACAGAATCACAGGTAGAATAAAATCATGTTTAATGAATACAATATTGAGTCCATCGATCTTTCGAATCAGCTTGAGACTTCGGAAATTGCTGATTTTCTCGGTTCCCAGGGACTGCAGTACGAACCAGCCGATTTTACGCTCGCAGTCAGGAAATCCGGAAAAATCATCGGCACAGGTTCGGTTGCAGGCTATGTGATTAAATGCCTGGCCATTGACTTCGCCTATCGCGAAGGACCGGCTTTTTCGGAAATCGTGAGCAGGCTGCTCGAATTTCTGGACAGCCGCGGTATCCATCACAGCTTCGTGTTCACCAGGCCTGACTCCAGTATCAGCTTTGAAAAACTTGGTTTTCGCCTGGTGGAGATGACTGATTCCGTAGCTCTGCTGGAATTCGGTGCTTCGATCGACTCCTACCTGAAATATCTGGAGGAGAATCGGGAGAAAGAAGTGGAGCATTCTGCTGCAGTGATAGTCAATTGCAACCCTTTTACTCTTGGGCACCGTTATCTGATTGAACAGGCCTCCCAAAACTGCGAATACCTTTACGTGATTGTAGTGGAAGAGGACCGCTCTGTGTTTCCCTTTGAAGTAAGGCTTGAACTGGTGAGAAAGGGTACTGCTGATCTGAAAAATGCAGCAGTGCTTTGCGGAGGCAGGTATGTGGTTTCATCCTCCACTTTCCCCACCTATTTTCTGAAAAGCGATCAGCCGGGTGAACTGGTGCGGCAGCAGGCAGAGCTTGATCTGAAAATCTTTGCCCTCCGCCTGGCCCCAGTCCTCAGGATCAGGCAGAGATTCGTAGGGACTGAAGACTTCTGCCTGACCACTGCCGCGTACAATGAAGCAATGAAAAAAATCCTGCCTTCCCATCAGATCAAGCTTACAGAAATCTCCCGCAGCAAGATTTTTGACGGCCGGATCATCAGCGCATCGACTGTCAGAGCTGCTTTGAAAAACAAGGACTTTGGTACAGTAAAAAAGATGGTGCCACAGACGACATTTGAATTTCTGATCAGCCCTGCTGCCAAAGAAATAATTCAGAAAATCAGGAAAAAAACAGGTTAAGGAACGTCCCTTTTACTGACAGGGTTGTGTAAATAATAATAATCCCTGAAATTTCCGTTCGGAGTTTTCAGATCGAATGATGTGACTATCTGCAGAGTCTGTTCTTTCTCCTGGTAGCCTTTAGTATATGCCTCTAAATAGACCCTGATGAAATATCTGTCACTCATGAGAGTGGAAATGGAACCGATCTTGAGTTTGTATGGTTCGAATTCCGCTTTCACGAAAAAGTCCCCGAACTTCTCGCGCTTGATGATGGCAGAATCTTCAGTCACAGTTCGTACAATCTGGCCGCTGTCTGTTTTCGGGTCTTTCTCAAGTTTATAGTTCACTTTCTGGAGTTTGGGCCTGCCTTCGGATTCCAGCTTGTCCGAATATTTCCAGAATTCGATCTCCCCTGACGCGACTTTTATGGAAAAGGGCTGATCAGGTTTAAAATAAGCGCATTGCTCAAGGTCGTCCTCGATCTTTTCCATGGTGAATCTGGCGCCGCGCTGCATCTGCAGAAAATAGCTGCCGCGTGAGATGAATCCCATCCCCTTGTGCCAGAATGTATAGACCACGCCCATGAAGAAAACGCCGATCCCCAGCACCACCATCACTTCTATAAAAGAAAATCCTCTGCGCTTATTCATTGGAAACTATCCTTTCCAGTACGACCTCTCTGGATTCCGGATCGTCCATTTTCAGCTTGTATTCCACTTTGACCAGCAGTCTCTTAAACTTTCCCAGATCTTCAATTTTGGGCTGAATGTAGAACTTGGCATAGAGTGCAGGATAAACTGCCTGCTTCTTATTGTTGTTGAGATCATAATAAAAATAGCCGTTTGTAAGCGCAGTCTGCGACAGGAGATCGTGCATGCCTCCGACCTGGCTGAAATCAGTCTCGCTCATCCAGGACAGGCGCTCACGGGCTATGCAATAGGCAAACAAATCATCCTGTGCCGTGTAAACCTGCTTGTTGGAAGTATCGAACAAAAGGGAAAGTGCGAAAAATCCGATCACAAAGAAAACAATCGCAATCAGTATTTCGGGTAGTGTAAAACCTTTATTCATCAATACCTCTGCAGCTGATAATAGCTTGGGCCATGGCAGACTGAAACAGAATAAGCCAGTTTTTTCTTGTCAGGAGAGAATGGGAAAAGAAGGTTGGCATCCCGGGTCATCTGGCCATTGATTGCAGTTCCGTCGACGCGGGTTATCACATTCGCCAGCAGGCTTCCGGCAACCTGAATCGCCCGCTTGGGGTCAAGGGCCTTGATTTCACCCCAGAGCGCAGCCAGATTTACTGAAACCGGTTCAGGTCCAACACAGATATTCGGGTCACCGCCTGAAGTTTTATTCCAGAGATTGGCTATCAGCCAGCCTGAGTTGTCACCTTTTTTTTCAACAGCTCTTCTGAGGTTGACTGCATTTTTAGTGAGGGTCAGGCTGTATCCTTCAAAACTAAGTGCTGCCGTAAGAGTGAAGCCGTCGTCCACAAGCTCAATTCCATCCAGCTTGAGCGTGGAGTCTCTCAGCGAAAAATCCAGAAACGAATCGCCTGTGATGAACCAGCGTGCCACTTTTTCATAGGGGATGGAGGAAAGAGTAAGATCCAGATTTTCCAGTTTTGATAATTCCGGGTTATTGTAATAAATATACTTAGTGTTGAATTTCATGAATTTGGTGTTTTTATACTTGAAATTGGCAATTACTTCTGATGTACCAATTTCGATCACATCGCTGTCGCTGCCGAATGCTTCCAGAACCTCGTCCACTTCAGGAGTGCCTGTGAAACCTGGGAAAGTGTTGTTTCCAAATGCCAGAAAACCCTGCTGCAGTTCATCATTAACCACTTTCATTTCAGGAGTCAGTTCTGGTTTGCCGTCGATATAGGATTTGCCTCCCCTGATCAGCACTGCGAATTTGTTCAGCTGGCCTGTATCCTTGAGCTGACCGCTCTTGAACTGGGGAAACATGATCAGTGCGACCTTGAAGTCATATGCGGCTATGATCTGGAACTTTTCTGAGCCATATTTGGACTTGACTGTTAATTTGACCATCCCGTTTTTTTCGAGTTTATCTGAGTCAAGCTGATTTTTAGCATTGTCAGGGAATGCCTTCAAAACTTCCATTTCCACTTTCACATCATCCACTTCCATCTTGACTCTGCCCTTCATATCCGGGAAAAGCTTCAGGGCGTCATCCTTTACTTTGACAGTGAAGCCGGCAGGTTTTTTGTCGTTTGCATTGCGGAACCATTTGTAGATTTCGGTTTCTGCGGAATTGGCGTTTTCCAGGACATTGGTCAGGGCGGATTTCAAGCCTGCTTCAGCCAGGGCTCTGGCCCTGTCGCCTTCCAGGTTGTAAATCAGCTGCTTGCGTTCAGAAGTGGAAGCTGTCATGAAAGCGTAGCTGATGATTGCCAGAAAACAGAAACCGCACAAAACAACGAGAAGGAGGGAAAATCCCTCCTTCTTTTTTAAATTGTATTCCATAGATTTTATTATATCAGAGATACTTGGCTTTGCAAATGTTATTCTTGGCATCAACAATCTGGGTGCGGAGCTGGGCCAGACTGTCTTCATTGACCCCTGAACCTAAGGTGTCGCGGTATTTTGCTTCGAGCTGGGTCAGGTTCTTTTCCTGGTTACTGATGCTGAGCTCCTTGGCTGAATTGAAGCTGCTGTTGATGAAGGTTCCATTAGTAGCTGTCACCAGGGTTGTAGCGGGCTTGATTATGCTCAGCGGGTTGATCTGATTATTGACAGCAGTGGAAGCTTCGGAAATGATCTGGCTCGCCAGTTTATTCAGGTCGCAGCCTGAATTGCTGCAGCAGGACTGGATCTGGTTGGTGATGTTTTTGAAACTGGCTGCAACAGCTTCAGCCTGTTTGGGCTGGATGGCGCTCTGGATGGAGGCTACATTCTTGAGAAGCTCATCGCCCTTCAGATTGACTACTCTTGCTGTCTGCTCCACAAGGGAATTCAACTGATTGTAATCTTTGGCTGCTCCAAGGGCAATGGTTTCCGAGTCCTTTTCCGCAAATATTTCAATCAGGTTGTAATACTGAGAAAGCGAGGCATTCTCGACTTTGGTGAGAGCGTTTGTGCTGCGGGCTTTATCATTCAGGGCTTGGAAATTGCCCTGCTGGGAGGAATTAATTTTACAGCAGGCTCTGCCGAAAGCTCCCTTGGGGAAGTTTTTTAACGCATTCGCAACAATCTGGCAGATATTGGCTGCCAGTGCGCAGCCGGGAATTATTTTAAGAATATCGGCAGCCAGTTGAGTGCCCCAGGCCAGAAAATCGATGATGCCTGCGGCGTAGGCTGGTGTAGTAACTCCTGGAACAGGAAGCATTCCCAGTGTAACTGCAAGGATCAGGAATACGCAGATACCTCTTCTTATACTCATTTTGTCCTCCTTGAATGATGCATTTTATGATAAAAACATATTACAAAATGCATTTTTATTTTTTATCTTACTCCGATTATACCTAAAAGTTTCAGTTTTTTCAAGAAATATCAGATTTTGATGTCTAATTTCTGTCCAATGCCGGAATCCTTGCAAGCGGATTGGGAATTTGGTCTCTGTTTAACCTTTTTCCAACCCTTAGTTTCCGAATCGTCTTTTCCGACCGGCTTTAAAGCCTTGGTCTTCTGAATCTGCTGGAGCTTCAATTCGCTGATGGGTGTGATTTTGTCCATTTTCCGCCTCAGACTGAATTCAGTATATCCTTACTTTAATCATATAAGTTTTACGGGATATTTCCATTTTTTTCCTAAATAATTTGAACCTTTCGATCTTTTTTCGGATATTGTTAGTTGATGAGAGAACAAGCGAAAAAAATCTACCTGGAATTCCTCTCCGGGAAATCCGCAGCCTTCCCGGAGCTGGTCAGACTCCTGACCCCGAGATTCTACCGGATGTTCAGGCACCTGGGAGCTGATCAGTATGAAGCCGAAGACTGCTGCCAGGATTTTTTCCTGGCCATCTTCCGCTCTGGTGGAAGCTATGACAGGACCAGGGACTTCCTGCCCTGGGCCTATATGATCGCAAGGCATCTGTATTTCAGATCCAGGGAAGCTTCAAAGATCAAGATAATCCCGATCTTTGAAAGCCTGCAGGCGGCTGAAGTGCAGAGAGACGATACCGGGATCTGCGAACTGCTGGCTCTGCTCTCAGAGGAGAAACGGGCGGTGTTTGAACTGAAACACTTTCAGGACCTGAAGTTCCAGGAGATCGCTGAAGTCCTGGAGATCCCGGTGGGAACCGTCAAATCCAGGATGTTCGCGGCTGTATCTGAACTGGGAGAAATCATGAAGAGGAGAGAAACATGAAGCATCTGAGCGAAGAAATCATTGTCACCTATATTTACGGAGAAGCGACTGGCGAGGAAATCCGGGAAGTGGAGCAGCACCTTTCAACCTGCAGTGAATGCTCAGGAAAAATCTCTACAATCCGGGCCACAATGAAGAGCATTGACCGGAAGGATAATCTGCCTGTCCCGGAAATGCTCTGCGACAAACTCGCTGCTTCCTTTGAATCCAGGGAACAGAATTCCGCAGGGAGCGCTCCCTCGGAAATTCTGACTCCCGTTGAACTGGCGGGATTCCTGAGAATCCCGCTGGATGTTATATATGAGCTGCTCCCCGACATCCCTTATCTTACCCTGGCCGGCCAGATCAGGTTCAGGAGAAGCTCAGTGGAGAAATGGCTGGAACTGCGCGAGCATAACCCTGTTTCTCTCACACACAAGGAAGCACAAGACACTGGCGTTTCACCCAAATTCTGGAGAAACGTAGTCTAGGAGGTTATTATGGAAAAGAAAATACTGGCTGATTTTTTCAGGCATTTCGCGAAGCTGCTGGGTTCAGGCACCCCGATCCGGGACACTCTCAGCATCTGCAGGAAACAGAATTACATGAGCGGGCATGAAGATCTGATGGACTTTCTGATCCAGTGCCTGAACTCAGGCAAAGACTTCGGTGAATCCTTGGAGAAGCTTGGGTTTCGCGGCGAGTATCTGAATTTTGTGACCAGGGGTGAATCCGCCGGAAATCTGGACGAAACAGCCGCCAAACTGGCTGATGTACTGGCTTCAGACTGCAGCAGCGAAACCTGCATTCAACTGGCAGTCCCTGTACAGGAAGCAGGTAAATCATCTGAAGCGGACATTATCAGAATGGTAAACCAGTGGATTTCAGACTGCGTGGAGCGGCATGCCAGCGACCTGCATATCATTCCTGTTCCCGGCAGGGATGCTGTAGTCAAATACCGGGTGAACGGAGTGCTCGAGGAGGCAGCGAGGATCAGCCGGGAAATCCTGCCTATGGTCACAGTCAGGATCAAATCTATGGCCGCCTTGGAAGTGGCTGAGCGAAGGCTGCCCCAGGACGGCAGGATTCAAATCAGAGTCAATGGCAGGGAATGCGACCTCAGGATTGCCACACTTCCCACACTTCTCGGGGAAAAGATCACTGCCCGTTTTATCCAGAAGACTGATGTGCTGATCGGACTGGACAAAATCGATTTTTCCGGCAGGGATTTCCAGGCTGCCATGGAGATGATCGGTAAGCCATATGGGATGATTTTTGTGACAGGTGCCACAGGGCAGGGGAAAAGCACCACCTGCTATTCCCTGCTCCAGGAATACCTGAAAAAAGGCTGCAATGTGGTGACAGTGGAGCTGCCCATCGAGTATGTCATGAGCGGAGCCACTCAGATTCATGTCGATCCGAGTATCGGACTTACACCGTTAGCTGCTCTCAGATCAGCGATGCGTTCCGATCCGGACGTGATCTTCATCAGCGAATTCTCGGACTGGCTGACCATCGAACTGGCGATCAAGGCAGCTCAGACAGGCCATGTTGTAATCGGGGTGTTTCACGCCAAGAGCGTGCTGGAACTGCTGGAAACCCTTCTTTCGATGGAAAAGCTTGAGCCGTCTCTGATCGCGAATGTCCTGAACGGAGTGATTTCCCAGGCGCTGGTGCGCAAGCTCTGCGACTGCAAGGAAAAGGTCAAGACAGCTCCGGGAATGGCGAAAAAGCATAAACTGGGAACAGTTTACCAGGCAAAGGGTTGCGACAAATGCCTCAGTTCAGGCTATCTGGGCCGTGTCCCGGTGCGTGAAGTGATTGTTCTCAGCCATGAACTGAAGGAAGCCTTCGCTGCAGCAGACAGGGACAGAATCAAAAAACTCGTCACCAGCTCACTGCATGAACGGGCTCTGGAACTGGTCAGGGATGGAGTGACCTCTCTCGAAGAAGTGCAGAGGGTGTTCGGGGTGATTTAAAAATCCCGTAGAAGTTCAACGAAGATAAAAAAAGGGGCTGACTTTTCGGACAGCCCCTTTTAGTAATGGAACTCAGTTAAAAATGAGGTTATAGACTTCCGTATCCGGCGCTCCAGCCGGCAGGTTAAGGTAACTCCCGGTCAGATCTTCAGCTGAGAAGAAATAGTAAATCCTGGTGCCTGCGGTCTGGGCAGGGATCTGCCCCTGATAGGCACCATTCTTCAGGGAAAGTTTCAGAGGCTGATAAGCCCCGTTTCTCTCAGTAGACCAGAAAAGCCTGGCGCCATCCTGGGAAAGAGGATTGCGGCTTTCCACTTCCAGGCGCACAGTCACAGGTTCGCCTGCCTTGCCAGCCCTGGCAGGGTTATAAATCAACTTCATGCCATCAGTATACTGTGTAATTGTAGTGCAGTGGATAGCACCTCCATAATTAATGATGTCGCTGCTGTCGAAGCCCTGCACATCGTAACCAGGCAGGCAGTTCCGGTAAATTTCCAGCGCTCTTTCGTCATCCGCGATTCCGAAAACAGGCACCAGCACCTTTTTATTGATGATCAGGGAATTAGTATAGGTATAAGTGGATCTGGGATGATCCGGCATCGGGATCCGCACTACATTGAATTTCTGGCCAAGCCCGTTGGTTTCATTGGCCATGATGCGGGCATTTTCTTCCAGGATTTCATAGTTGCCTGAGTATCCTGCGCTAGGTCCGCTGTGCTGGCTGACAATGATCGTATTATCATTCAGAAGCTTCATCTGTATGTCGATATGGCCTGTTCCGCCTGCAGATCCGTCTTTCAGGCGTTTCAGCCAGATCACCCTGTTGACCCCGAAATAATCGCGGTAGATCTGCTCCACCTGCTCTTTGGTATAGGTAACGCCCCAGGAGTTCTTCCTCAGCTGAACATCTGAAATGATGGCAACTCCATGTCCGTCGAGCATGATATTGCCGCCTTCAGTGATCAGGTTGGATTCATTGACAGGAATTCCTTTCAGCTGGCCGAATTTGATCGGGAAAGCATCATCATTCTGCCTGTCGCGGTAATACTTGGTATCGATGATTTCACGGTTTCCGCCGTTCTTCAGGATCCACCAGGGGCCGAAATCCCGCATCCAGACTGCGTCAAGAGGAACATTGAGGAATTCGATGTTCGACAAGTTGGCTCCGACTGAACTTAACTTGGACTTGATCGCAGAAAGGTTATAATCATAGGCGATATAGACTTTGGAATCCTCTGCCACGAATTTGGCCATCTGGGCGAGCAAATCTTCCCAGCCTTTCCATGACAGGAACAGCGCATCTGCAGGTTCATATTCGGCAGGCGCGGTGAATGTCCCTGTCGGCTTTCTGCCGGCGCGGAACGCTCTCACCGGAGGCATTTTTCTGACTGCTTCCCACTCTTCAGCCGTCATCGCTGCAGGCAGCGGTGTGGATGAGTTGCCGGCAGGTTCTTTTTCAATTTTGCTGTTAATGTCGTCCTGCTGAACCGGTTCAGACATGACTGCAAAAGTGAGTGTAAGACAGAAAAGCACTGCAAGTAATCTGATCACAAACCCTCCTTATGAAAATTAAGATCTGACGTCTCTATGTAATAAATTATATCCGGATTTGAATATTTGTAAACAGAAAATGAAGGCAAAACACTAAGGATTGAATCTCAAAATAGATTCTGAGATACTGAGTGAAGAATTAGCAATTTAAGGAGTCAGCGTGGCACGCAAATTAAAAATCCTGGTAATCCTGACAGGCGGCACGATCATGATGGAGAGGAGCGACAAAGCCGGTCCGCTCGAACCTGGCAGCTGTACCCCTCTGTCCGAGCTTCTCTCCCTTTTTACCCCGGACTTTGATTTCCACTATCACTCGCTTTTCAATCTGGACAGCTCCAATATGCAGCCTGAGCACTGGCAGACCCTGGCCCGCTGCATCTTCGAGAGACTCGCTGATTTCGATGGATTTTTAATCCTGCACGGCACAGACACCATGTGTTACACAGCTGCCGCACTTTCATTCATGCTGGAAGGAATCAGAAAACCTGTGATCATCACCGGATCGCAGCTGCCGCTCCGCGATCCCGGGTCTGACGGGCACAACAATGTGATCAATTCCCTGCTTCTGACCAGAAAAAATCCGGGCGGTGTATTCATTGTGTTCGGGAGCCAGGTGATCCGCGGAACCAGGGCCAAAAAAGTCAGCTCCTTTGATCTGCAGGCTTTCACCTCAGTCAACGAGGAACCGATCGGGGTGATCGGGCTCTCCATCCGCTGGCGCGAAGGCATTCCAGGCAAAGCTGGAAAGCCGAAACTGCGGGATAAACTGGACAGCAGGGTAGCTCTTTTGAAAATCCATCCCGGATTTTCGCCTGAACTGTTTGATTACTGCATCAAATCCGGCAACAAGGGCATCATCCTTGAGAGCTACGGTGTAGGAAACGTACCCGACAATTTCCGCTCGCTGCCTCCGATGATCAGGAAAGCTACCAAACAGGGCACCCTGATCGTGATCGTATCCCAGTGCATGGTGGGAATCACTGATCTCACAATTTACGAAGCTGGAAAAGAAGCGCTCGAAGCCGGGGCAATCTCCGGTTATGATATGACACCTGAAACAGCGCTGGTCAAATTGATGTGGACACTGGGAAATTTCCCTGAAAATAAAGTGCGCATCATCATGGAAACCCCGGTCCGCGGGGAATTGACTCCAAACTAACCGACTGCGATTCTTTTCGCCTGATGTTTGGAGAAATCAAGATGTTCTTCCGACAGAACTGAAATGAAAGCATCCACAAGTATAGGGTCGAACTGGTGGCCAGCACAGGTTTTCAGCTCTTCCATCGCCCTTTCCCTGGAGCAGCTTTTTCTGTAAGGCCGGTCAGAGGTCATGGCATCGAAAGTATCGGCGATGGAGATGATCCGGGAACCAAGCGGGATGTCTTCCCCGGCCAGCGAATCCGGATAGCCTTTACCGTCGAATCGCTCATGATGATGTTTCAGGAACAGGCTCACTTCCTCCAGAAATTTGATGCTCTTGATGATTTCGGTGCCCAGGACAGGATGCTTCTTGATCTCCTCAAATTCCTCCCTGGTGAGTTTTCCCGGTTTCATCAGGATCTTCTCAGGTACGCCGATCTTGCCGATATCGTGGAGCAGGGCAGTATGCTTGATCACTTCAAGTTCTTCCAGAGTACAGCCGATCTTCCGGGAGATCGCGACTGCGTATTCAGCCACCCGCTTGGAATGTCCGTGTGTATAAGGGTCCTTGGCATCAATGGCGGCTGCCAGGGACTGGATTGTTGTCAAATAAAGGTTGATCAGCTCAGTGTAAAGGTTGGCGTTTTCGAGGGCATTGGCGCCCTGATAGGCAATCGTAGTCAGGAGTTCGAGATTTTCCTGTGAGAAGGCCTGGAAATGGGACAGGTCACGTTCCAGATTGATCACTCCCAGGATCTTGTTCTTGAAGATCAGCGGCACAGTGATCAGGGAATACTCCCCTCCATCAGGGAAAAATTTCTTGTATTCATCGCTGCGATTCGTATTTTTCACGAGAATCGGTTTCTTCATTTTGACTGAGAGTCCTGCCACCCCTTCGCCGATCTCGAAAGTAATCTTGCGCTCGCGCTCCGGAATGCCATACACCTGCTTGATCTTGAGTTTTTTGCCTTCATTGTCAAGCAGCATCAGGGAAGCCCTGTCAGCGTTGAAAATTCTCTGTACTTCGTTGATGAAAAGCGACAGTACCTTCTCGATGTTCAGGGAAGAAGAAAATCTGTTGCCCAGGGAATTGATCATCGAGAGTTCCTGCAGTTTCTCCGTGGCTTTCTCATACAGACGCGCATTGGCGATGGCCGAGGCCACCTGGATTGCAATCGTTTCCATCAGGTTGCAGTCGTCGGAATTGAATGCTTCGCCGCCCTTTTTGTTGTTGAGATTGATCACCCCGATTATTTCGTTTCTCAGGATCAATGGTACACTGAGCAGCGAATTAGCCTTCAGTTCTTTGCGGTAATATCTGGAAAACTGCCTGTCGTTTTTCAGGTCCTTGATCAAAAGTGGAACACCTGTCTTGGCCACGTACCCGGAAATGCCCTCTCCCATGGGAATTTTGGTATCCCTGATTATCTGTTCCTCAAGACCGATCGCTGCCTTGATCTCCAGTTCCTCGGAATCTTTGTTGAGCAGCATCAGCGAAGCATGCTCCACCTTCATCACCTTCACAACCAGGTCAATAATCTTGGAAAGCAGGGTATCCAGATCCAGGATGGTGCTGATGGCTTTGTTGATCTGAAACAGGATCGACAGTTCAGAGACCTTCTGGCTTGCCTTCTTGTAAAGCCGGGAATTTTCTATGATCTTGGCAGCCTGGGCCGCGAGATTAGAAAGCAGAATCTCATCTTCCTTGTCAAAAGAGGCGATGTTTTTACTGTCTACGTTCAGGACACCGATTACAGTTTCACCGGACATCAGCGGAACCGCGAGTTCGGATTTCACTTCCTCATTGGTCTTGAAGAAGCGGTTGTCCTTACGTACATCCGGCACGTTGAGCAGTTTGGCGTGCTCTGCGGTCCATCCGGTGATGCCCTGCCCGATTTTCAGCCTGATCTTGTTCACCAGGTCCTGATCTTTGCCGGTAGCCACCATCAAGTCCAGATAGCCGTCTTCTCCGAGCAGCAGGATCGCGCCGGTGTGAGCCTGGGTGATCTTGAAAGCTGTATCGAGTATGATCTGGAGGATGGATTTCAGGTCATAAATAGTGTTCATTCCCTCGGAAACGCTCTCCAGGGAATAGATGATCTTCTCTTTACGTTCGTTTTCGCGCTTCACCCTCTCGAATTCGAGTTTTTCAGACAACAGGTTTTCCAGATCCGGCAAAATTTCCTTGGAGTTGGTCTCGAAAATCCAGGCGCCGGCGCCTTCTCCGACTTTTCCCTGATATGAAAGCTCGCTTTTTTTCTGCCTGAACGAAAAGACTTCGCCGCCTTTCTTGTCCCTGATCACAAGGTCGCAACCGCATTTCTCGCAGAAGCCAATCAAAAAATTGAGGAATCTGTCGTCCTTCTGTTTCGCCATTTTAGCCAATACCTCTTCCCGCCAAAAATCCGCTAGCGACGGCGGCTGCTTTAATAATTAAACCTTAATCCACAGGAAAAGTCAAGGCTATTCCCGATTCCGAGCCGGAATCGCTATATATGCCAGGTATCCGATCAGACCATCGAAGAGTGTCAGCGCCAGGATCAGGCTGGAAAATGCGAAGGCCACGGCTGCCGACAACTTGAATCGTGCGAAATAGAGCATGACCGTCCCCTCGCGGGTGCCGAAGCCTGAGACTGAAACCGGAAGCAAAACGGCGACGCTGACGCTTGAGCAGACCAGAAAAATCTGCAGCAGGGAAAGTTCAACTCCCAGCGCAATTGACGCTATATACATCCTGAAATAGAAAAAACAGATCGAAACAGCTGTAACTGCGAAAATCCAGCACTGCCGCTTTGGATTGAGAAAAGCCCTGTAATCCATGCTGATACCGGATAGAGCTTCAGGGAGGAACCTGGTCAGGTTTCCAGCCCGGAACTTTAAAATTCTCAGGATCAGGACACACAAAAGGCCGGTTCCGGCCGACAGGAGTATGATCCTGGCAGATATCCCAAAAGTATAGATAATCGATAAAATTCCGAACAGCAGGGTAACCAGCAAATCCCAGAGCCTGTCAATGAAAGTCGCGGCAGCTGCTTTTTTCAGGTCAGTTGTTTCCAGAAATTTGAACTTGATCAGATCTCCTAGCCTGCCTGGTGTGAAAATACCGAAGAAAAGGCCTGCAAAATAATATAGATTCAATTGATAAAAACCGTCCCTGCAGGGAACTCCAAGATCAGCAAGCAGCTCCCGCCAGCGCAATGTTTTCAACATCATCTGGGGAAATACAACCAGGCAGGAAAGAACAAAGGGAAGCAACTTTAGATTACGAACCAGTTCCAGGTATCTTTCCCAGTCCACAAATCGCAGCAGGTAGATAAGCAGAGCCAGGCCGATCAGCTTGTAATAAGGCGTTTTGAGATCAAATTTCATAGGGGTATTCGGAAAGCTCAGGTTCCATCTGACTGTCCTTTTTGACCAGGGACGGGGTCAGAAACATCACAGTCGACATGTCCCGGCTTTTTGAGCCGGAGAGCCCGCCGAGCACCACAGTTTCGCCACCCCTTACTCTCACAAGGGTCTCTGTGTCCGTACTGGAAGTATGCAGCTGTCCGTCTGCACCGGCATCGCTTTGACTGGAAATGGTCAGCATGATCTGCAGTTCGATTTCCCTGTTCTCACGGATTTTCGGATTAACGGTGAGTTTGATGTCAGCAGGATTGTAAAGCGCTGAGCAGGACTCGCCAACATTGATTGTGGCGCTCTTTCCGTCTTCCATCCTGATAATCGGGCTGGACAGGATGCGGGCTCGATTGCTATGTGCCAGCATCTCCAGAGAAGCCAGCAGGCCATTGCACTGATTCTCGGATGTCCCGATATAACAGACCTTGTATGTCATCGGCATTCCCTGCATCATGATACCCATTCGGTCCAGATCGCTTTCATTGATGTCCATGACCCTCACGTCAATCCTGACTTCGTTTTGGCGGCCTACAGCTTTTTTTTCAGCAGTAAGATTAAAACTCAGCAAGAACAGGCTTGAAACAACCAGCTGAAAAATTACCGAATTAATCTTCATCAGTAATCTTATCGGATTTTTGTCTTCTGAAATAAGGAAATCCGTTTATATGAATCCGAGATTCAGATAAAATCCAACGATTTTGAAGGCTATCAATGCTGCGGTCAGCCCGAAAACCAGGGCTGAGAGAATTTTAGTTGCCAGCCTGAGAGATTTCTGGTGTTTGGCTCTGAGTACTCCGCTCTCAGCCAGAATTACCCTGGGCAGAGTTCCTGACACTTCGCCTGAGGCGATGGATGCGAGCAGAGACTTGTCTGTGACTGTTCCGCTCTTCCCCATGGCTTCAGAAAACGTGGCACCCCTGGAGATTTCCAGGTCCGCCCTGGAAATTTTAGCGATCAGCGATCCGGTCTTGAGTATCCCGGCTGCTCCGTGAAGCGCTTCGTGGACATTGATGCCCGCATCCAGCTGTATGCCGAGTACTTGCAGAAAATCGGTGAATTCACTCCCCTGCAGGAAAGTGCTGAGATACGGAATCTTTATCAGCCTCTCACGGCTTTTTTTGTCCAAAAAAGAAAACACCAGATAACCGATCACTGCGTAAAAAACGAAAAGCTGAGGCAGTACGCGCAGCAGGTAGCTGAACATTCCGTCGGTAGCCCAGCGCCCGATTTCCGGCAGTAGAATTGCCATATGGGCGAGGAAAAACGGATAAGCGATTCCAGAAGCGA
Source organism: Candidatus Wallbacteria bacterium (assembly GCA_028687545.1). Lineage (NCBI taxonomy): Bacteria > Candidatus Walliibacteriota > Candidatus Wallbacteria bacterium. Next base: position 6,255 of record JAQTZZ010000044.1, on the reverse strand, counting down.
ATCCATAGGCATTTTCCACCCTGGCAGCATAATATCCTGAAAGAGATTTCAGAAAATGTGGCCAGTTGCCGGTTCTGGCGGCCAGATCGAGCATTTTTCTGTCGAAGTCTGGAAAAACTTCTGGAAATTGGGGTAAAACATCACCAAGGGCCTGCCCGCTGTCGACGGCACTGCAGAGTTTGTCGATTACCACATCAGGCAGGAGCCCCCGGCAGGTGGAAAGGGATCTGGTCAGAGGAAGCCCGGCGTTCAAGGATCCGGCGAGCGCGTCGTAAAACTTGACCCGCCGGTTTTCCTGCATCCAGTTCAACACAACAGACTCTTGATTTTCCCGGAAATGCCGATTGCGTCGAGACCTTCCATGCGGTACAGGTCTCCGCTGTCCCCGGAAACGGAATAGTTTTCCGGACCAAGGCAGAGCAGCCTGGTCTTAACTCCCTTTGCCGCCATGTATCTAGCCAGAGTAGATCCGAATCCGGACTGGTTGAGATGGTCCTCAACTGTAATCCACCACGAGTTATCCGCTGTCCTCTCCAGAACGCTTTCATCGATCGAAAGCGGACAGCTGACGGAAAACACATTCACTGAAATGCCTTCTTTTTTCAGCATCGACCAAGCCTTCAGGCAGACCCCGGCCAGCTGCCCCACTGCAAAAATGCTGACCTGCACCCCTTTTTCCTCTCGTAATGCCACTGTCTCACCGTATTTGAAACGATATTTCTCCGGGAACTGAACAGTTCCATCCTCCCGCTTGAGAATTTCAAGCTTGCTCCTGCCCATCACGGCCAGAAAATTTCCCTTGGAAACTGCTATTTCTTTGATCACGCGGTCGGTCTGGTTTGGGTCAGCCGGCACCACTACCTTGAATCCCGGCAGATTCCGGAACAGCCCCACATAGTCAATGCAGTGATGGGTTTTGCCGTCTTCCCCGACATCCAGTCCGCAATGTGTGCAGCAGAGCTTAAGCTCGCTCTGGTTGATATCGTTGAGGCGGGCCTGGTTGTATGTCTCATCCACACCGAACACTCCGAAGTCGGACCAGAAGGTCAGAATACCCTGGGTGGAAAGTGCACCGGCCATTGTTGCAGCATGGTGTTCCTGGATTCCAGCCTGGAAAAAGTTAGCAGGGTATTTTTTCATAAATTCATCGGTTTTTACAGATCCGGCCAGGTCGCAGTCCAGGACTGCCATGGGAAGTACACCATTTCTGAGGTTGGCAGCCGCGATATCCAGGAGCGCGTTGCCATAGGCACTGCGGTTATCGGTCTTTTCGGAATAAACCCTGGGTTCCGCAGAAATTACGGGGCAGGGTTGATTTGTAAACGTGTTCTGATGCCTTTTCAGGAGAAGCTGTTCCCGTTTCTTTTGGAATAGATTCAGATCATTCTCCTGTCCGAGTTCAGCGATGGCTCTGCTGAATTCCTCTTCTGTCAAAGGTTTTCCATGATACTGATGCTGGTTCTCCATGAATGAGACCATTTTACCCATTACAGTATGGGCAAGTATCATCACTGGTGCTCTGGCTTTGCCTGCCTCATGAAATCCCCTGTAGATGTCCCGGAACGAATGCCCGTCGATTTCGATCGTTTCAAAGCCGTCTGCCTTGTATTCGTCGATCAATCGCTGAGGCATCACTTCTGCTGTATTGCCGGAGATCTGAAGGTGGTTGCAGTCAATGACCACGGTCAAATTGCGCAGTCCATACTTGGCGGCAAAGCGCCTGGCCTCAGAAATCTGCCCTTTCTGCTGCTCACCGTCACCCATTATCACATATACCCGGAAATCGCTTCCTGTCAGACGGGCGGCCAGCGCCATTCCACATCCCGCTGAAAGTCCCTGGCCCAGATTGCCTGTTCCCCATTCCACACCCGGCACTTCCCGCTCAACATGCCCTTCGAAGATACTGCCGGCCAGTCTGAAAGAGGCGATTGCTGTCTGAAGGTCGAAAAATCCGAGATTGCCAAGTACGGAATAGACACCAGGGCTGGTATGTCCGTGGGAGACCACAATCCTGTCACGGCCCGGGTCTTTGATTTTCCGCAGGCAGATATCAGCGAAACTCCAAAGCGTGAGGTAGATGTCGATGGAGGACATCGATCCGCCCGGATGTCCGGATTTTGCGACAGTAGTCATGCGCAGGATGTCGCCACGGCATTTTTTCGCAAGGCGCTCCAGTTCAGCAATCTTTTTACTGTCAGGTACTTTTTCCGAAAACGCGTTCATCTTTTTTCCTCCACAATTTCTCAATCCAACCATATTATTCGAATCCACCTTTTTCATCAAACGAAAAAAAAATGGGAGTATCATCAATACCCCCATTTTTTAAAATCTCAGCGGAGATTACTTGATTTCGACTTCAGCTTTGCAATCCTTGAATTTTTCTTTAATTCCAGCAGCCTCTTCCTTGGTGGCTCCAGTCTTGAGCGGCTTCGGCACTGCCTCGACCAGGTCCTTGGCTTCCTTGAGTCCCAGTCCGGTCACTTCGCGCACAACTTTGATGACCTTGATTTTGTCTGCTGCTTCATAGGACTTCAGGATGGCATCGAATTCAGTTTTCTCTTCAGCGGCGGCTGGAGCTGCTGCTGCAATCCCGGGCATGGCCATCGCCATGGGAGCTGCGGCGGAAACGCCGAATTTTTCTTCCATCGCCTTTACCAGTTCGGACAGCTCAAGCACTGTCATCTTTTCAACGGCTTCCATAATTTGCTCTTTGTTCATTTTTCCTCCTCGAAATTATAAGCTTCTTAGGCTTGTTGTGGTTGAGATTCTTTCTGTTTCTTAACTTCGTTAACACAATTCACGAATCCGCGGATCACGCCCGCGCAGACGTTGACCATGCCGGAAATAGGTGCCTTCATCGTGCAAAGCAGCGTGGCGAGCATAACTTCCCTGCTCGGCAGCTTGGAGAGAGCCTCCAGATCTTTCCTGGTCAGAATCCTGTCGCCCATCAGACCGATCTTGAGCTTGAACTTGTCGTTCTTCTCGGAGATTTCAGTCACGATTTTAGCGGTTCTGGCCTGGTCGCCGTAAGAAAAAACGATACCGTTGGGACCTGTCAGGTATTCGTCTTTGGCGAGCGGGCTGTCTTTACCCAGGGCAAGTTTGAACAAGGTGTTCTTATACACCGTATACTCGGACTTGGATTCTTTTCTGAGTCTGTTTCTCAGTAGATTCAGATTTTCCACAGTCATGCCCTGATATTCAGCAATGATCAGCAGATTGGATTTCTGAAGCTTGGTTCTGATCTGCTCAACATTGTCGCTTTTCTGTTTCTTGTTAAACATTAAGATTCACCTCCTCTCGTTATACATTCTTCTCTAAAAAAAACTTCTGCGTCGAGACGCAGAAGTTTTTGTTACATTCACTCCTGGTCTCGGTAGGATTTTTAGCAGCAGTTACAAACTTGTTTGTTACTGCTGCTTACCTACTGTCTGCGACCTTTTGCTTATCCGTCAAACTGTCGATTGAATCTTAACTATGCCTCCAATGATTTCTTCGCTTCGTTGTGGTCGATGTGGATGCTCGGCCCCATGGTAGGCGAAACGTAGGCACTTTTCATGTATGTTCCTTTGGCTCCGGATGGTTTCACCTTCCAGATTGCCATGAACAGTGTAACATAGTTTTCCTTCAATTTGTCAGGACCGAATGAAACTTTTCCGATCGGCACATGCAGGTTACCCTGCTTGTCGACTTTGAATTCCACGCGTCCACCCTTGATTTCGGTGACTGCCTTGGCCACGTCATTGGTAGCTGTGCCGACCTTGGGGTTCGGCATCAGGCCTCTTGGACCCAGTATTTTGCCGAGTTTTCCGACAAACTTCATCATGTCCGGAGTAGCGATTACCGCATCATAGTCGAGCCATCCGCCCTGGATCTTTTCGATCAGTTCCGGTCCACCGGTAAAGTCCGCGCCAGCGTCCTTGGCTTCCTTTTCCTTGTCACCCTGAGCCAGGACGAGCACTCTCTTGGATTTGCCGGTTCCGTGCGGCAGGCTGATTGTGGATCTGACCTGCTGGTCTGCATACTTGGGATCAACGCCCATGTTGAACGAGGCCAGCACAGTCTCATCAAAGCGGGCGAAGGCAGTACCGGTCAGAAGTTTGAAAGCTTCCTCCAACGTAAACAGCTTTCCTGCTTCAATCTTTTTCTTTGCTTCGTTGTACTTCTTGCCTTTCCTTGCCATTCTAACCTCCTGTGGTTCTAACGTACCCTTCAGGGTACTCCCACCTTAGTCAGCTGTTGGTTCCGCGGAACGCGGGACGTTACCAGCTGCTTAGGTCCTGGCTTTCGAAGAAAGCCGGGACAATAATTCTTTTCCTACTTTGTATAATCTATTTCCAGTCCCATGCTGCGGGCAGTGCCGGCTATGATCTTGAATGCAGCGTCAAGATCATTTGCATTGAGGTCCGGCATTTTCCTTTCAGCTATTTCACGGACTTTGGAAGCCGGGACTTTCTTCTCGAGTTTCTGTTTAAGCGGATTCGGAGAACCACTTTCCACACCAGCCGCTTTTTTTAGAAGTACGGATGCGGGAGGAGTTTTGGTTTCAAAGCTGAAGCTCCGATCAGCGTAAATTGTGATCACCACCGGGATGATTGTGTCGCCTTCCTTGGTGGTCTTGGCATTGAATGCCTTGCAGAATTCCATGATATTGACACCGTGCTGTCCCAGGGCAGGTCCCACCGGAGGAGCCGGATTCGCTTTGCCGGCTGCGATCTGCAGTTTCACGATTGCTGCCACTTTCTTGGCCATATTTCACCTCTTCTTTAAGATCCTTGTTATCCCCTCGCGTTGCTTCGGGGATGAGAAGCTGTAACAGAACCTTCGCGCTGCTCAGGTTCTTAACAGCTTCTTCACAATTCTTCTACCTGCGAGAAATCCAGTTCGACTGAAGTTTCCCTGCCGAATATCTTCAAGAGCAGTTTCACGCTCTGTTTTTCATGGTTGATTTCCCTGATTTCACCTATGAAATCCACAAAAGGTCCTTCCTTGATCCGGACTTTGTCGCCAAGATCGTAATGAAATTCAATTTTCTTCGGTTTGGCCTGCAGCCCGATCTGGGAAAGAATATTATGCACTTCACGTTCTGAAAGAGGTGAGGGTTTGTTGCCAAGTCCAATGAAACCTGTCACTCCAGGTGTGTTTCGCACCACAAACCAGGATTCATCGTCCATTGCCATTTCAATCAGCACATACCCGGGGAAAATCTTGCGGTCTTCCTCTTTCTTGCTCGGGTCCACCTTTGCTTCAACAGGAATCAGGATATTGAAGATCTTGTCCTGCATGCCCATGGTGGCAATCCTATGCTCAAGATTAGCTTTAACTTTGTTTTCGAATCCCGAATAAGTGTGGACAACATACCACTTTTGATTGGACATAACCCTTTGTTACCTCATGCTCAGCAATTGATTGATAATGAATCTGAAAAGTGCATCGACCACACCGACGTAAGCCCCCAACATTAAAGAAAGGAGGAGTACAACCTTGGTCGAGGTAAAAACTCCCTCACGACTCGGCCAGCTTACTTTCTTCAGCTCGCCCCTAACTTCCTTTAGAAATTCTACCACTATCAGCCAGTATTTCTTCATTTCGTACCTCTTACACGTCTATCTGCATCTTGGTTCGTTTTTTAATATCAGTCATCATCAACTCGTTAATGAGTTCTACCGGAAGTACCTCCTATGTAATGGCAGGCCCGGAGGGCCTCGAACCCCCAACCCCCGGTTTTGGAGACCGGTGCTCTGCCAATTGAGCTACGAGCCTACCGAATACGACTGTTGCAACATGCTTTAGTCCCCTTTTGCCAATTGAGATCTGCAACCATAGCTCAGATCCCACTCGCTGTGTTGAAGCTCTTAAGGACTTCCCGTCCTTTAGAGCTTCATATCCCGAAGCTTGCTTCGGGACGCTCGGGGATTAAGTGGCTGTAACGTCCCGCTTGCAACGGGCCTAACAGCCAGCTAAACTTTCGACTCTTTATGCTCAGTATGCTTCTTGTCAAAAGAGCAGTATTTCTTGAGCACAAGCTTGTCCTTGGCGGTTTTCTTGTTTCTAGTGGTGGTATAGTTCTTCCGCTTGCAGACCGTGCATTCCAGGGAAACAATTTCCCGCATAATTTACCCCTTATCTATTCAACTATTGAAACCACGACACCGGCGCCCACGGTCCTGCCGCCTTCGCGAATCGCGAAGCGCAGTTCCTTTTCCATGGCGATCGGGGTGATCAATTTTACTTCGATGCTGATGTTGTCGCCCG
>JAQTZZ010000043.1 GCA_028687545.1 Candidatus Wallbacteria bacterium | reverse complement strand
TATCTGAACAAGATCTATCTCGGTGAAACTTCAGGCCGGCACAGGCTTCCCCTGGCTTTCCAGCCAGGCTGGAACTTTCTCCTGGTCATGGATCAGGAAGGACATACTGCACAGGCGAGATTTCATGTGGAGAAAAATTAAAAGCTCTAATTCTGTCCGCTCTTCTCCTTGATCATCTCTATCATCTGCTCATAAAGTGAAACATTCCCCTCAAAGGAAGGGGAAGATTGAGCTTCCATGCGTACAGCCTGAAGCCGAGCCTTAGCTAAATCAAGCGCGTTTCGGCCGGCCGAGTTTGTGAGCGATAAGTCTGCACCTGCTTTGAGCAGCAGTTCCACCACTCTGTTGTTTTCCCAGAGTTCAGCCATCACAGCGTGATGAAGGGCTGTGTTGCCGTCCTTGTCGTGCGGTGTCACTGCCCCGTTGTACCGGAGCAGAAGCCCGACCATCTCCGAATCATCCTCTCCGGCAGCTATCATCAATGCAGTCAATCCCTCCATGTCGGCAGCGTTTACGTCAGCCCCTGCCTTGATCAGTATTTCCGCCAGATCCGACTTGGAATTCATCAGCGCTGTCCTGCCTTCATTGTTTCTGGATAGCACATTGGCTCCGGCTTTCAGATAGAGCTGCAGCAGTTCGGACGATCCGGAAGCTGCAGCAAACCAGAGTGCTGTATTGCCAAGCAGATCCCTGGCCTCAAGACCGGCACCATGATCAAGCAGAAAATCTGCAGTCTCTATGTCTTTAACCAGCATCAGCGGCGTCAGGCCTTCCCTATCTTTCAGATTCACGTCAGCGCCATAGAAAACCAGAGTCCTGACAAGATCATAAATCACTTTGCCGGGGTAAGTCCCGCTATCCGGATCACCTTCACTGCCCAGGATATGATGCAGGGCTGTCCTGCCGTTGCAATCCCTGTCGTTCACATTGGCGCCACAGGTGCAGAGCAGTTCAGAAACTAAGGTGTTCCTGGAATTCATCAGGGGCGTGATCCCGGCTTCATCCGTGAGATTGACAATCGCCCCCCGCTCGATCAGCAGCCTGGCAGTTTCGTAATCATCGGTGTTCATCAGCGCAGTCCTGCCGCCGGCACCCCTCAGATTGACATCCACTCCGCGCAGGATCATCAGATCCACCAGATCTTTTGATCTGGCTGAGGAAAGGATCAGCCCTGCCTGTCTGCTGTCCAGATCCGGAATTTTTGAAAACACGGTCTCTGCCATGAGCTTGTCCTTGATCAGACTCAGGTATGATTCTTTGAACTTCACTCCTTTCTGCAGCAGCAGGGCAACCAGTTCACGGTTGCTGTCTTCCAGGGCATGCTGTATCACGCTCCTGCCTGTCACGTCCTCGGCATTGACGTCAGCGCCATGTTCGATCAGGAATTTCGCAATCTCAGCGTTTGCGTTTACCCCGGTCAGTAAAAGGAGAGGAGAATATTTAAAGGTGGGTTCAATGCAATTCACATCTGCACCTGCTGTCACAAGCATTTTCACAATGGTCAGGTCCCCGCCGCTCACTGCGCAGATCAGGGGATTATTGCCGTCTTTGTCTGTCTGTGAAAGGTCTGCCCCTGAAATAATTTCTTTCTTCAAAAGCTGCCTGTCGTGTGAATCGATGGCTGCGAAGATCCCGGATTCCACGGTAGCGTTTATCTCTTCAGTGGCTGGAAGACAGTAAACAGAACAGACAAACATAATCATCAGGATGAATTTAGGCATTCCCGGATTATATCACCTGCCCTGGAATTCCTCCAGAAAGGGATCAATCGAAATCGTTTTCTGCTGAAATATTCCCAAATAATGCTAAGATTCTCGTTGAAAAAACTCCATTCCCGGATATAATTAAAAAAATCACAAAACCGGGGGGAACATGGTCTGCAAACTGTTTTCAGCTCTCATCCTGCTGACTGCCTTCTCGCTTCAAGCGGCTGATCTCAACCTGATCCTGACAACTATGGGAAAACTATCGGCGCAGGATCCGAGATTCAACCGTGTCTTCACAGACCTGAAAGGCGTAGCAGCAGGAACCGCAGAGCTCAGTTACGAAGAAATGATGATTGATCTTGGCGGAAATTTCGCCCAGATCGCATCCACTTCACCTGCTGATCCGCTGCTCCTGGAACGGGCCACAGACTTCTTCGCTCCGTTTGCCGTGAATGACAGGGACAATGTGCTCTACCCCTCCAAAGAAAGAATCGCTCATGAGCCGGTCCGTGTCGAAACCCGTGATTTTTTCGAGAAGGTGGATGAAAAGATAGGAGCGCTCAAGGAACAGGCTTATGAAGCCATCATGAATTACGATATCAGCACAGGCTATGACTTGTACAACGCGGATATTCTTGAAGGCATCAATATCTCGGCAGCCTATAAATACAATCTGGATTCCAATTATGCCAAAGCCATGCACACCAGAGTCGACCGCTGGATCCCCAAGATCAACATCAATGCCATGACACTGCTGAAAGACGCTGTCGGAGGCAGTCTTCCGCTCTATTTCAACATCTGTGCGGAACGCGAGATCATCTTTGTCCGCCATTTCAAAGATAAAGTGACTGCACTTAAAGCACTCCCTAAAACACCGATTTCACTTCCTGTCAACGCGGAAAAAGTCAGAGCCATGGAAACCGGAGATTTTGTCTCCATTCCAGCCAGGATGGGTATCAATGCCGGTCTCTCAGCCGGCTGGAGCCAGGGTGTCTTCTCCACTGGGGCCTCAGGAGGAGTTTTGCTCACAGGCGAATTCAGGATCAACATCTATAAAATGGACGAAAATCATGTGCGGATGAAGGTCAGCGGCATCCGTTCCCAGGGTGTCGCAGGCGGTGTTTCAGCGAGCTTCGGCATCAACTTCTTCGGCTATGACCCTGTGGTCGGAAAGATCAATATCGACGCCATCATCGCCAGGATCCTGGATACGAATTTCTTCGCCTTCTCAGCTTCCTACATCAAGGGCGAGCAGCTTACCTGCGACTATATCTTCGACCTGCGTGATGCGGACGCAGTCAATGCTTATGAATCCCTGCTCAAGAGCACGCTTAAATTCAAGTCAGTCCAGGTAGGCAAGGAATTTCTGGCCAACAATCACCTGGATGAAATCGTATTCGGCGACATGGAACCTGCGGAAGCCATCTTCCAGGCTGATAAAGATCTGCAAGCCTCACAGCGCCGCGTGGACCGCCCTTTCATGGGCAGCAACTACTCAGAATCAAAAAATTCGAGCGTCAAGCTCGGCATCAACCTGATCAATGCCACCTCATCCACTTCCTATGTTTTCAACAAGGTCAGAGTGATCAATCAGGACAACACTGCCAATCACTATCTTTACCCGATCTATACCAGGAACACCGGCTTTTCACTGCTCTTCGGTTTCTGGAAGGAGAACACTTCTTACACAGCCTTCAGCTTCCAGGGCGCACAGCCGGACTGGAAACCCACCTCTCTCTTTGACGTGGTGCTGACAATCAATCATTTTGACAAGCGCTGCCGCGAAGGAGAGCTGAGGGACTTCATCCAGATGCTCAACCAGAACTTCGGGCCTGATCTGGCTGCAGCCATAGGATTCAATGCATTCAATGATTACAAATACACAGACAATTTCAACTCCCAGGTCAAGATCGCGCTCAAGAACAACGCTTTCCAGGATATTCACAATGCCAAGCTGCCTGAGAGTGATCTCTGGGCAGCCATGCTCCCGATCATCCGGGAGTTTGAGTACCATGCTCCGCAGAATAATCAGAACAACGGGGGAAGTAACTTTCAGGACTGGGTATATATAGACAGCAAATGGCCACAACCCAAAAAAGACGCAGCCAGGCTCGCCAATGAAAACTGGGGCGGCCAGTATTACTGGAACATGGCTTCTTCGATTGTCGGTTCCTTCCAGGAAATGAGCCAGACTGACATGTTCCAGTCCCTGGACATACTGCGCAGGATTTACGAGCAGAAAGGATTCTTCTCTGAAGTCCTGCCCCGCTATCTGATCGAACTGACGAAAAAGGCTTCCAGCCCGTCCAACCTTTACACAACTGTAATGTTCGGCGGTGCAGACATCCAGAGATTCGAGAACAACATCGGTTCCAGCGAATACGCGGCTATTTATCACAATATCAACGAAATCATCTACCAGGTGACTTACAACTCAGACGTGCTGCCTCGCTGAACTTCAACCCTCGCATGTCAAAAAGGCCGGCATACCCGGCCTTTTTTCATTATCAGATACGGCTCAGTACTTGAATCAATCCGGAAAATTGGGTAGAATTCTATTTGGAGGACAGCAATGCCAGCAATTTCAATGTTTTTCGGTATTATCATCAGGATGTTCTTTCGGGACATCGAAAAACACCATTCGCCGCATTTTCATGCTGAATACCAGGGTTCAGTAGCAGTGTATTCAATTCCTGACGGCCAAGTGCTGTCCGGTTCACTGCCGCCTGGAAAACATAAGCTGATCATCGCCTGGATTGAGATCCACAGGGACGACTTGATGGCTGACTGGAATTTAGTGGTTGACGGGCAGAAACCATTTTCGATCAAAGGACTGGAATAATGCGGATCAAGGAAATCCAGCCTCTTAAAGATCATAAGATCCTGGTAACAACTGAAGAGGGTCGCGAAGGCATTTTCGACGTTTCCCCTTACCTGAAGTACGATGTCTTCCAGCCTCTGCAGGAAACCGCAGAATTCCTGCGGATTGTAAACGGCATTTACTATATCGAATGGGGCTGCGGTGCCGATCTATCCGCAGATACGATCGAGGCTGGATTGATCCCAGCCCTTCTTAGTTCCTGAAAATCTTCTATAACTCAAACAAGCTCCCTGCAATCCATCCCGCCGCATTCCTACCGTCCCCATCTTCCCCGATCTCCCGGCCTCCCGCAGCCGGGCAGCTCAGCTTTTTCATTGCACCCCCTTATTTCCAGTTTCTAAAAGCCCAATCTCCAAAAGAATTTATTCTTAGAATGATTTGCAGCACCATGTAACTCTGAAAGGCAATGGCAGAAAAACCATACAGGATCAGAAGCGCTATTTTTACTGCAATATCATGAAAATCAGGCAGGATATTTCTCATCCGCAGTGCTGTGATTTTTCTGCAATTGGCCCAGAGAATGAACATCATGAGCAGATTGGGCAAAAGGAAAGCCAAAAAAGTCGTTAATTCAAAGCGGAAATTTCTGAAGCCATTGATCAACACAGCATAATCCAGATAATCAAAAAACGGGCTGATAAACGCAAGAATAATCAGCATAAAAAAGGAGAAGTATAACTGCTTTTTATACAAGTCGCCCTTGACATCAAGCCAGACCGCTCTGGCAAAATTCAGAAAAACCAGGATCGGACATACGATGAAAAACGTATAAATCGTCCATTTTTGTATTGATCTGTTTTCATGCCCGTCACCTATCAGGTTAATTTTGTCACTGTCTTTGGCATGCATTAACTTGCACATTTTCAGCACATCACAGTTAATACTGCAGTGTTGGCATTCTGTTTTAAAAAAGCGGTCGATGTCGGCACCTGAACGTACAAGTAATTCTAACAATTCCATGCTTGGCATGCTTTTAATCTCTTTCACATGGTAATTGATAACAATATTTGAATTCCCGTAAAACAGTTCCAGAAAAATCGGATAGTGATCTACACCATCTAAATGCTCCACGTCAGCGCCTTTTCCAATTAGATATTTTGTAATTGTCAAGTCCCGCCTGTGAACTGCGAACATCAGTGGGGTGATTCCGTTTTCGTCCTCAGCATTTACATCAACGCCTTGATCGAGCAATGCTTGAACTTCCCAAGTGGTCTGTGCGAAGAATATTTTTTTCAGTGGACGGTTTTTCTCTTCTGCTTCTTTTTTCTTCTTTTCATACTCCCGAGAATTAAACGGATGATCTTCTGAATAAGGTGGCTTCCATTCTGTCCTGTCCGGTGCAAAACCCCAGTGGCCACCACGAGGTTGGGCAAAATACAAGCGTGTATGAGCAATGTAGATAATTAAAAACATCCCCAAGAAATTAATGAAGAATATAGGAATCCAGGGCATGGCAAATAACTTGATGAATCTTAGCGCCTTTTTTTCGGTCCAGGGCCACCAGATAGGTGAAGTAAGCAAAAGCAGCAACAAAGGTACACTAACCGGGATAACGAAGTACGTAACAATCAATGCTAAAGTAATTGGGTCCAAAATGGCTCCCTTCATCTGCATCTTGCCTGAAAATGATTTCCAAACAGCAACACTGTAGAGCAGAAGTCATTCCAGCTCTTTTGCAGGATCCTGATTAGTTTTGTTCGATATCTGACTTTGTAAATTTTAACTGCCTGCTATCAAAATATTATTGGCAAATCCAGCCCTTGTCAATCATATGACAGAGGGCGGAGTCCCTCTGATTGGAGGGATCTCAAAGGGTGGAAGAAATCCCTCCTTTGACTGCATATGAATGCCTTTAATTTTCCTGTGTGTGAAGCCCCTGGCAAGTCAGGAGATATGTTCAATGTCCTCTAAATCTGTGCGAGTTCAGAAGTCTCAAGAAGTCTTTGAAGTCTGGATGAAGTTCTATGGATGCCATAAACCATTCTCCGGTTATGTTCGATGGCGTTCAGGCGCTCTGAAGCAGTTTTAGACAGCCAGTAGCGCTTTTCTTCCTCTGAATCGCCAAGTGAGGTGACCGCGATCACAGTTTTGTTGATGCGCGGAAGTTCCATGTTCATGTATGGCCTTTCAAAATCCCCTGATTTAATAATTATAACTCAGATTCGACAGGAAAGCATTAATGGGTGAAATCAATGATCTCAATCTCAGGCCCGATTTCGCTGATGATTGCTGCTTTCATCACCTGGAAATGCGGGCAGGGAAAGTTGATCGGTGTTCCTTTGGATATGCAGGAAGCGAAGACAATCACTTCTGCACCCCATTCCACCATGAATTTCACTCTGGTTACAGCTCTTTTACCAGGGCAGCCACCGCAGCTTGTAAAGCCTGTTATTTCAACAGGACCAGTTTTTTCAAATGCCCCGCTGCCCTGCGCCGCATTCTTGAAATCAGTAGTGCCTGGGCACATGTCTTCTGTCTGCTGACAGCGGATGATGCCTGCTTTTTTCATTACTGCTCCTTCGAGAAGATTGGGCAACGGCAAGCGTTGCCCCTACAGTCGGCAACTGTCACCCGACTACTCAATCCAGTAAGGCTTCAGCTTTCACAGCTTTATAAGTTTTGACATGCTTCTTCCAGAAAGTGATCGCCTGGTTCGGGCAGAAAGAGATGCAGCGCATGCAGTATTCGCATCTTCCCTGATGTTCAGGATACTCGCCCATCCGGATGTTGGAAACAGGACAGAGTTTTAAGCAGAGCCGGCAGCGGCTGCAAAGTGATGTGTCAACTCCCAGCATCTGCCAGTTGAGCTTCCAGATCTTCCTCCCGAGCACAAGGGAAAAATCCGACAGGAACGGGATCCGTTTCCATTTGGCTTTCCCAATCAGGATCTGCCTGGCAAAGCGTTCAGCCCTGCGCAGACCCTTTGCCACCTTTTTTCGGGCAACTTCATCTTTTTCAATGATCAGCAGATTGCTTGGCATCACAAAGACTTTGGCTCCTGCAGGCTTGTAACCCTTATCTTCAAGCAGTTTTCGCAATCCACCCATCAGGCCGAGGCACGATCCGGCCATTGTGGCTGCAAGAAAAACAGGAGTCCCTGAAACAGCAGGCAAACTTTCGATGAATTTCTGCACGAAAGGATATGTGTACCATCCGGCAACAGGGAAAGCGATTCCCAGGGCATGGGTTGTGTCCAGATCCCGCCGGTTTGCAGATTCGATCCTGGCCAGACGGGTCTCAACACCGCTTTTTTTAAAAACCTCTGCCATTCTCCGTACGATTAAAAAAGTATTTCCAGTGCCGGAAAAGTAATAAAAATCGATTATTTTCATGGAGAAAGATCTTCCTTAATCCGGACCAGTCATCCTGCTCACAGCCCTGGAAACATCGGAAACAGCCCGCACTTTAACTCCTGGTTCGGCTGTGACAGTTACGATCCAGTCGTTCGGGCTGTCTGTGTCCATAAACAAGGCGTCCCTGCTCAACACATAATCGTGCAGCAGGATATCACGGCGGATCAATTCACTGTCCACTGGAATGCCCTGACAATCCTTCAAAACCAGATTGTTCTTCATTGCAGCCATGGAATCATCGGAAACTCTCAGTTTCAAAACCGAGCGATTCACTGTTTTCATGAAATTTTCAGTGGAAAAAACCAGGAATTCACTGCTCCTGATGGAAAATCCGTCCGGCAGCACGGCCACCACGCTCTCTCCTTCAAGTCTGAAACCACCGATGTCCGCTCCCAAACCGTGGTTGCCGTCATCATGGCAATAAATTTCCACCCAGTTCACACATCCTGCTGCTATTCCTACCTTGCTGATCATAAGCTTCGGTTCAGCCATAGTTCTCCCGTCCATTCTGCTGCCTGCCTCAAAATTCATTTTAAACTGCTGGTAATATGCATCTGCCACAGTCTTATTCTCCAGGATCACCAGGTTGTCATCATTGGCAGAATTGGCAGTATCAGTCCAGTTGAACGAGCCGGTGAGCAGTACAGGGTTTTTCCCTTCACCGTCGATCACCATGAATTTGTCGTGCAGCAAACCCTTGTGTGCATCCTGTTTTACTGGAACTCCGGCATCGGAAAGGGTTTTATAAGTACAATAAGTTGTGCTGGCCTGAAGTTTGTCATAAACCCCGCGCACATCCAGACCGGCTTTTTTCTTCTCAATCAGAGCCTGGGCAATGCCTTCGTCTGTAAAAGTGAAGATGCAGAAAACGATCGAGGTCTTGGCATTGGCGATTTCCCGCAGCAGTTTGTCCCGGGGGATGTCACAGGGGGAGAAATACACTTCCAGACGCTTGCCGTTGACAGAAAGCACATGATTGAGACTTGAGGCGGTCTTCCTGGTGGAGAATTTCTTATCCTGAAACATCTGGTTGAATTCCTGCTGGAAAATTGGAACCACTGATGCCGTGTTCATGATCAGGACATTGTTGTTGTTCTTGTTGATGCAGTTGGTTGTGAAATTAGTGGCTCCACAGAGTACTGCCTTACTGTCGCGGATGATAAATTTGTGGTGGCATAATCCACGGTCTGAGCCTCCGGCATCATCCGCCACAATGGTAATTCCCGCTACTTCAAGCGTCTTGTACGAAGTATATTTATCGTTATTGTAATAAGTGGATTCAGTCACTACGCGTACCTTACCTTTGCCTAAGCGTTTGGCTGCATTGACAATGGAAGTGGTGATGCCTGGATGGTCAAGCTGATAAATGCTGATGTCGAGGGAAGTGTTTGCTCCATCGATGAATCCGATGATGGCTCGATCTAAATCAGTGGTGCCTGAGAGTGGCCAGTTGAAATAGCATTCGAATGTGGAAGCGCAGACCAGATTCGAGAATAAAACAAAAATTAAGAAAGGTCTGATTCCATACTTCATTCTATTTCCTTTCTCTACTCTAGCCCTATTTCATTATAGAGAAAATATCCAGGCAAGTCAATCTAAATCTCGCTCAAATCCGGATGGTCTCTGTTTTTTTTATGGCACTTTAGGAGAAGCGCTTAAAATTTGAAGCAGAGCTGTTCATAAAAAATCTGAACTTCAGAAGAGAATCCTGATACTGTGACACCGAGCAGCCTGACTTTCCTCTCTCCGGCATCCGTCTTTTCAAGCAGAAGCCTGACCTGTTCCATGATGTCCTCTACATCCTCTACCGGCCTCTGGAGGGTTACACTGCGCGTGATCTGGACAAAATCAGAATATTTCACCTTGAGGGTGACTGTGCGGCCTGCCAGGCCTTCTTCCCTGAGTTCCTTGTCTACCCTGGCAGCGAGTTTTTCAAGCACTTCCAGCATCTCGTTCCTGTCGTCGATGTCCTTCTGAAAGGTGGTTTCAGTGCCAAGAGAATGACTCTCATGTTCAGGGGTCACCGGCCGGTCATCATTGCCGCGCACGATGTTGTAATAGAATTCACCCGTCTTGCCGAACAACCCTACCAATTCAACTTTGGACAGTTTTTTTAACTCTGCCCCGCAATTTATTCCAAGTTCAAGCATTTTCTTTTCCGTCACTTTGCCGATTCCGTAAAATTTGCCGATTGGAAGGCTTTCAATAAAGGCACAAGCCAGTTCCGGAGTGATCACAGTCATCCCGTCCGGCTTTTTGAAGTCAGTTGCCACCTTGGCCAGAAATTTATTGTAGGAAACACCCGCCGAAGCAGTGAGCCGGGTCTTTTCGAAGATCCTTTTTCTGATCTCAGCCGCGATTCTGCTTGCAGAACGCATCCCTTTCTTATTCTCTGTCACATCCAGAAATGCTTCATCCAGCGAAAGTGGTTCCACCAGATCCGTATAATCCAGAAAAATTTCACGGATCTGCTCAGAAACCTCCCTGTAGGCAGGAAATCTCCCTTTCACAAAGACAGCCTGGGGGCATAAGCGATAAGCCTTGCTCGAAGGCATGGCAGAGTGAATTCCGAATTTTCTGGCTTCATAGGAGCAGGCGGCTACTACTCCTCGGCTGTTAGGAGGGCCGCCCACAATTACAGGTTTGCCTTTCAGTGCCGGATTATCTCGCTGCTCGACTGCAGCAAAAAAAGCGTCCATGTCAATATGGATAATCTTGCGGATACTCACTTTTTTACCGGGACCTCAGCTCTTTGCTGCCTCTTCCTTCGGGTTCGCCTCTGCTGCAATCTTTGCCTCAGCCTCTGCCTTGATTCTCTCTATCCGATCCGGGAAATGGTTATTCAGTCTCCGAAGTGCGCTGTAGACTTCATACTCTCCGGCCACTTTACCCACTCCATCATCCTGAGTAAGTACGAGCACCATCTGTTCCCCTTCCCTGAAAGTATAGATGCAATAATAAACATATTGACTGGAAACCATCACCAGGAGTGAACCTTCCTGACTCCTGCATTCAATGCCATCCTCTGTTCTGGCTGCACTGATGAATCCCATTTTTTTCAGCTCTATCATCAGTCTCCTGGCATAAAGGCTTTCCTTGAGTATGTTCCAGATGGAATAAACTTCGCTCTGACGGAAGTCCTGCTCGGTTTTCTCCAGCAGCTCCTGGCTGTCTAAAAATCCTGCTGCCGCTTTGCAGATTTTCCAGTCCTCTTCGTGGGAAACAATGTCATTGAGTATCTCTTTCAGGGATGGCAGGTCTTTTTTTTCGGACATGGAGGCGATCGCGTCAAGCAATCTGGTGGTTGAAGTCAGTTTCAACATTGAGTGCTTTCTCAGATTCCAGCTGGAAGCGCTGACTGCGATTTCAGTCAGTTCACCCTGCAGTGTCACCCTGGAAAGGGCTTCCATAGCAATTTTTTCATCTGTTTCATTCTTTGCAATGTCACAGAGAAAAGACTGATTTTCGGTTTTCTGGATGTAGTCAGACAGGCTCTCGAAATTTGCCAGCTTTTTCGTCGCAGCCAGCCTTATCTGGTAAAACTCATCCGAATCTGCAAGCAAAGAAAGCAGTTTTTCATCTGAGCAGTTTTTTACTGCTTCCTGCCGGATTGCCCAGTTCTTTTCAGTGCGGATGATTTCAGCGAGGATTTTCTGGTCAGACAGCGCGGAAACAGCCGCGATTTTCATTTCAGTATCTGTTTCGGATCCAAAGAGCTGCAGCAGCAGTTGCTGATCAGAAATGTTCTTCACGATCGACCTGCGCACTGACTGGTCTTTTTCGCTGGCTACAAGTTCCGCAAACAGCCAGTCCGTGTATTTTTTCGATTCTCCCAGATATTCGACGGCCAGGGACCGGACTTCAGGCAGCGGACAGGTTCTGCCAAGCTCTTCCAGGAGCCTGAGGTCAGTCAGTTTCCTGGCAGCGGTAAGGCTGACCTGGGGGTCGGATTCTTTCATGCATAAATTGAACAACAGTTTCTGATCTGGGATCTGGGATGCAGCGGCGATCCTGATCCGCTGGTCCTTGTCTTTTCTGGCGATCGTATAAAGTTCCCTCATTTCAAGTTCCAGTCTCTCCACGCTGTCGGAAAGCTTTGAGCCGAACTGCCAGAGGCGTTTCGCTCTTCTGATTGCGTAGACGAGAATCCCAAGCAGGATCAAGCCGGCAAAAAACAGCAGATAGTCTCCCTTGATCCGGCTGAGAACATCAATCCCGGCATTGCCAGGAATTGCAAGCGGATCAGCAGACAGAGAAAAGAATGTAAATATGCTCAGTAAAAAGAATATTCTCATGATCAATTATATTATACCGGCTGAGATGGAGCGTCAAAATTTTATTTACATTTTCTCTAGATTTCGATATACTTTACCAAAGGTTTTATATGGTCGGATTAAAAAAAGCCAGTTCCAAATCTCAGAATCTCTCGATTCTCCTGACTGACATTCAGGGTTACACCAACACCAGCTCCCAATCTTCCAGGGAAGAAATCATGAGCCTTCTCAGAAGGCATAATCAATTGATGATGCCTGTGATCGAATTTTACAACGGAGTGATCATTAAATCGATCGGTGACGCCCTGCTCTGCACTTTTCAGAGTGCCACAGACGCTGTCGTCTGTTCCATAGTGATCCAACTTCTCCTGCGCGAGTATAACGAGCGCCAGCAGGAAGATTTCAAGAAAATGAAACTGAGGGTAGTGATCAATACCGGCGATGTCACTCTGCAGGAGAAAGACATTTTCGGCACTGCAGTCAATGTCACTGCCAGGATGGAAGGCCTGCCCTGCTTTCCAGGCGGCAGTATCGGAATCTCGGAATCCACCTTTCTCCTGATGAACAGAAATGAAATCATAGCTGAAAAAATAGGACCAAAACAGCTCAAAGGCATCCCTGACCCGGTGACTGTTTATAAGATCCCCCTGGAAAAGCAGAAGCTCACCGCCATCCCGGCCAAGCTGCTCCAGCTTGTGGAACGTGTGGTAGGAGGTGAGGAGAAAAGCGTCAAGACCAATATCAACGACTGGACCGAAGCAGTCAATTCTTTCCTCAAGGAAAAAAACCTGGGTGAAAATATTACTCAGATCAAGGATGAAATCACCAGGCAGCTCGGGCAGAAAACCGTTCTGGAGACAAAGAAAAATGATGAACACCGGGATGCAGGCACTGCAGGCAGAATCAAGTCTTTTCTTGTGGACGCTGTGATCCTGCTGGTTTTGTATCTGGTGCTCAATCTCGGTTTCTGGGTGATCGGCGGGTTTATCTTCGGTTCTGCCAGGATCGACTCAGATACATATTATCAAAACAGCAAATATACAGATCAGAGCGACCGCTGGCACAGCGAGCACATCGGCGGCAAGAGCTATATGGTCAGAAGCAGGGGAATTTCAGAAGGCCTGATTTATTACAACCTTAAATACCCTCTCCTCCTCTTCTGGCTGTATTTCGCAGTCCTCTGGTCCAGGCGCGGAGCGAGTTACGGCCAGGTGATCTCGCACAATGCAGTGATCACCGAAAATGGAGGAAATCTTCCATTTGCCCTCTCAGCCAAAAGGAGTGCATTTTTTCTTGCTTCAGTGCTGCTGGTTGGGATCGGCTGTCTGCCGCTTTTCAATCAGCGGACCTTTTACGACAACTCTTGCGGCACCAGAGTTGTGGAATGATCAACTTCGGTATCGACCGCTTGATTGCGGATCAGAACCTGCAAAAGCAGCTCTCAGGAAAACAGGTCGCCCTGTTAGCCCACCCGGCATCAGTAACCCGGGACCTTGTGCATTCTCTGGACGCCCTGGCTGCCGTCAAAGGACTCAAACTCACTGCCGCCTTCGGCCCCCAGCATGGACTTCGGGGGGACAAGCAGGACAACATGATCGAATCTCCGGATTTCATCGATCCTGCGCTTGGCATACCCGTATTCAGCCTGTACGGAGAAGTACGCCGCCCCACTCCCGCGATGATGGACACTTTCGACATTCTGCTTGTGGACTTGCAGGATCTGGGCTGCCGTATCTACACCTTTGTGACCACCCTGCGCTATGTGCTTGAAGCGGCGGCAAATAAACAAAAAGCGGTCTGGGTACTGGACAGGCCAAATCCGGCCGGCCGGCCGATCGAAGGCCTCAGACTGCGGAAAGACTTTGAAAGCTTCGTAGGTGCAGGTCCGCTCCCCATGCGCCACGGGCTGACCATGGGAGAAATGGCAATCTGGTTCGTAAAAACGCTGCACCTGGATCTGGATTATAAAGTGATTGAAATGCAAGGCTGGAATCCAGCCTCAGGACCAGGCTATGGCTGGCCGCTTGGAGAGCGCGACTGGGTTAATCCCAGCCCGAATGCCTCCAATCTCTCCATGGCCCGCTGCTATGCCGGAACAGTGATGGTGGAAGGCACCTGCCTGTCAGAGGGACGCGGCACCACAAGACCGCTGGAACTGTTCGGCGCGCCTGACCTTGATCCAAAGGCCATCATGACGAAAATGGCTGCCCTGGCCCCCCAATGGCTGAGAGGCTGTCTGTTGCGTGAATGCCGGTTCGAACCGACATTTCAGAAGCATGCCGGCAAGCTCTGCGCCGGAGTGCAGATCCATGTGGAGCGTGCTTATGACCACGATAATTTCAAGCCCTGGCGCCTGATGGCGCTTGCTTTCAAAGCCCTGCGCTCCCTGCAGCCGGACTATGACCTCTGGCGCGACTTTAAATATGAATACGAGCAGGACCGCCTGGCCATCGACCTGATCAATGGATCCGTTCTGCTGCGCAAATGGGTGGACGATCCTGGAGCCGGACCCTCAGACCTCGAAAGTCTGACCGGACCTGATGAAATTTCCTGGGCGGAAGAGCGGGAAAGCGTGCTTTTATACCACTGAACTTTTTCTACATGACCTGAAATTCTCTATTTTATTCCGGTCTCCACATTGACCTGGTCGAAGAGGATGGCAGGATTCCGGTCATGCAGTTCATTCTCGACCTCCAGCACATTATTGAACATCTCGTAAATATTGCCTGTAACCATGGCATCTTTGACATGTCCGACAATTTTTCCGTTCTTTACATAGAATCCTGGTGAAAGTCCAATCGAAAAATCCCCATTCGGGATGTTGCCGCTGTGTGCACCCAGGGCACCCATTACAATCAGACCTTCATCCATCGTTTTCAGCATTTCATCGAATGATTTCGCCCCGGTTTCGATCAAAGGGTGAATCAGGATCGATCCGGGTCTCACTGTCACTCTGTCTGCAGCTTGCCTGAATCCATTCCCTGTTGGCGCTACTTTCATCTTTCCGGCATGCAGGAGATCGAAAAAGAAACTCCTGAAAACTCCTTTTTCCACAATCGGGTACCTGCGGCAGGGAGTACCTTCATCGTCGAACGATCTGGCGCCTGGATCTGCATCGTTGAGCGGATCATTGAAAATTGATATCTTATCGGAAAAAATCTTCAGCCCCAGTTTATCTGCCAGAGGTGTGATTTTACGATAAAGGCTCTCCCCGCTTGTCCCTGATCTGATCCTCCGGAGAAACACATACATCACTTCCGGCATGAACATTACCTTCATTTTCCCGCTGGCCGGCACAACTTCCTGCCTGGCGGCATTGTAGATCCGGGCAATGAAATCGAGGAGTTCATCGTCAGCAGGCTCGTAAGTTTTTTTCACGAATTCCCTGTTGACTGAAGCATAGGTACCTGGAAACAGTATCGAAGGCATCAGAACGCACGACGAATGCTTCTGCAGCAAATCTGCTCCGGAACTGTTCAGGATGCTGAGCCTTGTGAATTTCATAACCCCGCTCACGTTAACCTGTACTTTTGTTTTGCCTGACAGGATTTTCGAGATCCTCAGGCATTCCCCTGCAAGATCTCTGGGAGTCGTTTTTTCCATGGCTTTGTCATATGTGGACAAACGAGGAAGTCTGGCTGAACCTGGAAGTGAAAATGGAGCCTCGACAGCTCCATTCAGGGAAATCAGGGCATTGTCGATCAGCTTCCGGCGGTCGCGGAGATTCTTGGTATAAGCGAAACCCTGCCTGCCATTTTTAAAGAGCCTGAGACTGACTCCGGCCTGGAGAGTGCTCTCCAGGACCGTGAGCCTGGCATCCTCAAACGAGACTTCGTGTCTGACAGTGTCCTGGCTGTAAATTTCTACGCCGTCGGCTGCCTTGAGTGCTGTTTCCAGGAGTTTTCTCATGCCGCACCTCCCACAATCACGTTTTTGATGATGAGATGCGGACCACCAAAGCAGGAGCGGATATTGGTCTGGATCTTGCCGCATCCGCCATACCTGATCAGTTCGAAATCATTGCCGACTGCGACAATGTTCTTCATGGTCTGATACAGGTTGCCTGAGATATTGATATCCCTGATCATTCCCTTTAGTTTGCCCCCGGCTACAACATAGGCGCACTGTGCGCCGAAAGTGAAATTCTCGCCGCTGGTCTCTCCTCCCCTGCCGTCTTGTATATACAATCCGTCGCCCAGTTTGGAGAGAAGTGTGTCGAAACTGTCTGCACCGGGTTCAATGAAAATCGTACCCATGCGGATGATCGGCGCGTATCTGTAATCTTCTGCCACGCAGTGACCGCTGACCGGTTCCCCGAAATCCGCTGCAGTGCGCCGCGAATGGAGCCTGCCGACAAGCACTCCTTTTTTCAGAAGCTGCACCGGACGGGCTTCCACTCCCTCGTCATCGCAATGGTAAAATCCAAGAGCATCCCGCATGGTGGGGTCGTCCTTGATGTTCAAAACATCTGATCCCAGCGCTGCGCCCAGTTTCATCTTCTCACGCATCGTCGGAGAACCCTCGATGCAGTCCGCCTCAGAGAAATGCCCGAAAGCTTCGTGCGTGAACAGACCGGCCATGCTTGGATTCAGGATCACATCATATGTGCCGCTTTTCGCGGGACCCGCTGAAAGCAGAGAAACCGCTATCTCCCGCTTCTTCTCAAAGATTTCCTCAGCACCCCTCAGACAGGAAAATCCGCTGCTTCCACCGGTAGCGTAACGCACGTTCTGCAGAAGATTGCCGTCCCTGGCCATGATCATGATTCCGATCCTGGTCGTGATCAGGTCTTCCCTGACCTCTGCGCCTTCGGTGCTGGCGAAGTATTTTTCGCGCTCAACTTCAGCGTAACTGGCCGCCGTATTTACTACTTTGGGATGATTGAGGGCGATTTCATTGTATCTGCGGGTCAGTTCCTGCTTTTCTTCCAGGCTTACGGAACGCGGATCTTCGGACATTTCAGGCAGAAACATGCCCCGGATTGCCTGAACATTGTTCAGTCTGACAGGTTTCGCAGTGAGTTCGGAAGCAAGCATGGCATTTTCTTCGGCCTGTCTCAAGGCTTTTCCAGCATCAGCTGGTTTCGTGAAAGAGATAGAGGAGAATCCGCCGTTTTTCAGAACTCTGATCACAAAACCATCGCAGGAGCTGCTGCCTATGCCGGTGAGTTCCCGGCAATTGAAAGATATGGTGGTGTCTGTCCTGATTTCGTATCTGATATCCGCGTAATCGGCATTGGTGAGCCTGAGGATGGATTTCAACTTGTCAAACACGAGCTGCTCCTAGTTAATAATCAATCAGTTCTTTTCTACTACTCTCATCAGATCCCCTGCCTCGAACACGCATTCAGGAGTGAGCAGTTTTTCGCCATCTTTCAACGAGTACCAGGGGTCGAGTATGTGGTCCCTCGTATTTTTCAGGATATGGAATTCCTGGGTGGGAGTGAAACCCTGTGCCAGCAGAAATATTTTTTCTCCTGTACTGGTGTTTTTTGCCATGTCCACCACCATCACAGCATGCCCGGAATATCCGCCCGAGAGAAAAATATCGCCAATCTGCAGATCTCTTAATTTCGGACTTTTTGCAAAGCGAAATTCAAGCGAACCGTCACTGAGGGATCTGAGGCAGTAGTCCAGATATCTTCGGAAATTGTCGTAACTCGAATCTTCTTTTTCAGTATCATTCCAGCGCAGGTGATCCCCATACAGCACAGGCCTCGCCCCTGTGCGCCAGAGGTTGAAATCGATCCTGCGGTCCTCAGTATAATAAAATTCTATCTCCCAGTACCTGCCGATGGAAAAAAGATACTCAGACAGCAGGCGCGGAGCGATCGAAGGTCCCCTCAGATAATTTCCTGCAGGAAGGTCGAGATCAAGCACTGCTGCATGGAGATCCTGCTTGTCAAGCAGCTTGCCTGTGTACAGCCTGATCCGAGCGTTCTCCGGTTTCAGGGGAAGATTGCGGATCCAGTCCCCGAAACTCCCGGTCTTCATTTTTACTCTCTGATATGGAAAAGGCACTGAAAATCGCTTCCCGATCGACTGATTCCGGTCATATTTAGGAAGCCAGGGATAATTTTCAGCCTGCAGGCAGAAAGCCAAGAAAAAAAACAGCAAGAAGATACTACTAAACCGAAAACAGCATTTCATACAGTATACCCACTCATACAAACATACCAACCTACTAACATACCAACATTTTGACGGGAACAGGCGATTATCTGAAACACGTTTACAATCCACTACTTTTTCCTGGTCGCCACACTGACCTGGTCAAAGAGGATGGCAGGATCTCCGTCATGAAGTTCATTCTCGATCTCCAGCACATTGTTGAACATCTCGTAAATATTGCCTGTGACCATGGCGTCCTTGACATGCCCCCTGATCTTCCCGTCCTTGACATACAGACCCGGAGACAGTCCGATGGAAAGGTCTCCGTTCGGGATATTACCGCTGTGAGCTCCCAAAGCGTGGGCAACGATTATGCCTTCATCCATTGATTCGACCATTTCGGAAAACGATTTGGAACCTGTCTTGAATCTGGGATGAGTCAGGGCTGATCCGGGTTTCATAGTCACTCTGTCTCCACCCCACATGGCTGACCTGAAGCCGTTCCCTGTAGGGGGGACCTTCATTTTACCCGCGTGCAGAAGATCGAAATAGAAGTTCCTGAATACTCCCTTTTCCACAATGGGGTATTTCCGGCAGGCAGTGCCTTCGTCATCAAAGGATCTGGCCCCTGGTTCAGAATCATCCAGCGGATCATTATAAATCGTGATCCTGTCTGAAAATATTTTTTGCCCGATCTTTCCGGCCAGAGGGGTGGTTTTGCGATACAGGCTCTCTCCGCTCACTCCTGCCTTGATCCTCCAGAAAAGGGCATACATCACTTCAGGCATGAACATGACCTTCATTTTCCCGCTGGCAGGCACAACTTCCTCCCTGGCGGAATTGTAGGTCCCTGTGATGAAATCGAGCAGGCTGCCGTCAGCCGGTTTAAATGTTTTCTTCGCTGATATCCTGCTGATCGAGGTGCATGTGCCTGGGAAAAGTACTGCAGGCACCAGTACATAGGTTGAATGCTTCTGTTTCAGATCGGTCCCAGAGCTGTTCAGAATGCTGAGCCTGGTGGTTATCAGTATTCCAGCCACATTAGCCTGGGCTTTGGTTTTGCTGTCCAGGAGTTTCGAGACCCTGTCACACTCGGCAGCCAGTTCCGCAGTGGTGACCATCGAAATGCTCTTGTCAAATGTCGATAACCGGGGAAGCTTGGCTGTGCGGGGCAGTTCAAACGGAGCTTCCACTGCGCCGCTCAGGGAAACCAGTGCATTTTTCACCAGACACAGGCGGTCTCGCAAATTTTTCGTGAAAGCGAATCCCTGCCTGCCGTTTTTCAAAAGCCTGAGGCTGACACCTGACTGGAATGAGCTTTCCATTTCCATCAGTCTGGAGTTCTCAAAGGAAACCGAGTGATTGATTGTATCCAGTTTGTAAATCTCGGCACTGTCGGCGGTTTTAAGGGCGATCTCCAATAATTTTTTCATGCTGCACCCCCCACCACCACGTTTCTGATGATGATGTGGGGACCTCCGTAACAGGAACGGATGTTGGTCTGGCCTTTGCCGCACCCGCCGCTCTTGGTAAGCTCGAAATCCGACCCGACAGCGCTGATGTTCTTCATCGTCTGATAGAGATTACCTGTAATGTTGATGTCTCTGATCATTTCTCCGATCTTTCCGTTTTTGATCAGATATCCGTATTGAGCGCCAAAAGTGAAGTTTTCGCCGTTGGTCTGCCCACCCTTGGCATCAAGTATGTACAATCCGTCTCCAAGCTGTGAAAGCATTGATTCCAGGTCGTCTTTCCCGGGTTCTATGAAAATCGTGCCCATCCGGATGATCGGCGCGAATCTGTAATCCTCAGCAACGCAATGCCCGCTGACAGGTTCCCCGAACTCCTCGGCAGTACGGCGCGAATGCAGTCTTCCAACCAGCACACCTTTTTTTAAAAGCTGCGCAGGCCTCGCTTCCACCCCTTCATCGTCCCAGCGGTAATATCCGAGCGCACCACGCAGTGTCGGGTTATCCTTGATATTGAGAATCTCGGACCCGAGGAGGGAACCAAGTTTCATCTTTGCCCTCATGGAAGGAGAACCCTCAATGCAGTCTGCCTCTGAAAAATGTCCGAAAGCCTCATGGGTGAATACGCCCGACATGCTCGGATTCAGGATCACATTATAAGTGCCGCTTTTCAGGGGTTTTGCGGACAACAGCGCTACCGCAATTTCCCTTTTCTTTTCAAAGGCTGCTTCAGCGCCAAGCAGAATTTCGAATCCTGTGCTCCCGCCGGTATTGACGCGCACGTTCTGCAGAAGGTTACCGTCCTTGGCTGTGATCATTCCGCCGATCCTTGTCGTAACCAGATCTTCCCTTATTTCAGCTCCCTCGCTGCTGATAAAATACTTCTCGCGGACCACTTCATCGTAACTGACCACTGTATTGACAATCTTGGGATGCTTGAGGGCTATTTCATTGTACTTTAAAGTCAAGGCCTGCTTCTCTTCCAGGCTTACGGTTCGCGGGTCTATCGACAATACAGGCAGAAACTGCCCCTTGTTAATCTGAGGGTTTCCAATTCGAACCGGTTTTTCCTTGTGCTTCGAAGCGAGCAGGGCATTAACCTCTGCCTGTTTCAATGCTTTTAGTGCATCTGAGGGCTTGGTAAAAGCGATGGTGGCAAATCCACCTTGATTCAGGACCCTGATCACGAAGCCGTCGCAGGAATTGCTGCCAATGCCGGTGAGTTCACGACAATTATATGCAATGCTCGTATCCGTTCTGACTTCGTATCTGATATCTGCATAATCTGCAGTTGTCAGCTGCAGGATGGATTTCAACTTTCTGAGCACGTTTACTCCTATTCCTTGCCGAATTTTTCGTCCATTTCCTTGATGCGCATGCAGGATATTTTCATGATTTTCAGGCAGAACTGAAGATCATGGGTCAGCAGGCTTTCAAAATTCTCCTCGTCGAACATCAGAAGCTGTGTATCTTCAGCATCTGAGACTGCTGTGGCGATCCGCTTCTGCCCGGAAAGCAGTGAAAGTTCACCGAAAATCTCTCCAGGCCCCAGTAATGCCAGAGTGGTTTCTTCCTTGAGAAAAGGATTGAGCTTCACGAGTTTCACCCGTCCCTTCTGGATTATATAGCCGAATCTGCCGGCATCCAGCTCGCGGAATATTATCGTACCTTTTTTGAACAACTTCTGTGAGCTCTTCTGCTGTTCCGTGTAATCCTGAATCGAAGGAACTTTCATTTTTTTAAGCTTGATAGCCACCAGCTTATTGTTGACGTTTTTCAACCGCTCCCTGAAAATCATGATCAGTTTGACTGCGAATTCAGGTTTTTTTTCGATGATTTCGTATAAGTTGGCCCTGGTCATCACATAAAGCTCGCTCGCCATCACTGCCCTGGCTCCGGCGGTGCGCGGTGAGTTGAGGATCAGCGCCATATCGCCAAAGATTTCTCCCTCTGTGATCACGTCCAGGACTGCCGGATTGCCGTTCTTGTCGTAAATAAAGATCTCGATCTGCCCTTTTTTCACGATATAAGCATTGTCCGCCGGATCTCCCTGGAAGAAGATCACATCATTTTTCTCTTTCTTGATGGTTATCCTGCTAAGTTCCTGCATCATTCACCTGCATATTTTTAAACTCTCAGACTGACTCTTTATAATATATTACCATACACTTTTGATGCCGGACAAGAATGGATTATTTAATCCCATCCGATTCAAATTTGATTTTCCATTCCACTGTTCTGGAGGCAGCTGCCAGTGCTGCCAGATATTCTCCGCAATGAAAATGCATCACACTGACATCATTTCCCTGATATTTCAGTTCGAGCCCCTGGAGACCGACTTTCTGAAGTATGCATTTTTTCAAGTCCTTCACTCCTTCACCGCTCATCTTTACCAAAGCTTCCTTGGCTGTGTAAAGCTTAAAAAAATTCTCCCAGTTCCGCTCCCTGAACAGACCCCATTCTTTCTCAGTGGCGAGATAATTGAACAACCCGTCTGACCTGGGCATGATCTTTTCCAGGTCTATGCCGACCGGGATTGTGGCGCAGACCGCTGCCACCATTTCCAATTTGTGTGAGATAGACCAGTATACTCCGTCTTCAGGGACCGGAGCTCCGTTCTGATTCTTTTCATACCTGCTGAGGGACAAACCTGAAAGTCGCAGGCTTTCAGAAAGGGCCTGTCTGGCCGATTCACTTAAAAAAGTTCCCTTTTTGCCAGAAAATCCCGGAGGGTACTTTACTGTGGCCAGAACTGGATAAAGGGTTCCGGTTTCAGGTCGTTTTATCATGGCGCATATCCTTGGGCGCTGCATGCAGCGCCCTTACAAATTAAAGCTTTCCAGCTTCCTTATCACTTCATCGGTAATCCAGTCCGGAGTGCTGGCACCTGCCGTGACTCCAACCACCTGGCAGCCCGTAAATTTGGCGGGTTGAAGCTCAGCCGCTGTTTCCACATGGCAGACAATCTTGCAGCTTCTGGCGGCAATCTCGAACAGCCGCCTGGTGTTTGCGCTGTTCCGTCCGCCTACCACCACCACTGCGTCAACTCTTTCCGAGAGTTCCTGCACTTCGGCCTGGCGGTCGGAAGTAGCGCTGCAGATTGAATCGAAAACCAGGCATTCCTCGATCCTGTTTTTGAGGATCTGCGATATTTCCCTGTATTCAGCTTTATTGAAAGTGGTCTGGCAGATCACGATCGCCTGCTCAAGTTCCGGCAGATCGTCGATTTCCCGGCTGGATCCGATCAGGGTGTGATGGCCTGGCGCAAAACTCGCCAGACTCTGGATCTCGGGGTGGGAGCGGTCACCCACTATCACTATGAAATAGCCCTGCTTCGCGTAAGAAGCGATGATTTTCTGGCTTGATACCACATGCGGACAGGTAGCATCGATGATCCTGAGGCCTTTGCCCCTGAGCTTCTCAATCTCATCTTTCGGCATGCCGTGAGCCCGCAGGATCACAGTGCCGGTCCTTACGGAATCGCAGTCCGCAGCTGCAATCACTCCTTTTCCGGCGAGATCGGCTACGACCTGATCATTGTGGATCAGAGGCCCGCAGGTTGAGACTGGCTCCCCTGACTCAGCAGTCTCCAGCGCGATCTGCACGGCACGCTTCACACCCATGCAGAACCCTGCGGATTTGGCGAGAATCACTTTCATGATTTCCTCATAGGTATTTTTCCTTAAATTTTAACGCCACTATCATCTAAAT
Organism: Candidatus Wallbacteria bacterium; assembly: GCA_028687545.1. NCBI lineage: Bacteria > Candidatus Walliibacteriota > Candidatus Wallbacteria bacterium. The sequence goes on along the minus strand of JAQTZZ010000043.1, from coordinate 10,687 downwards.
CGAAGTAACATATTCATAGATAGTCTCCCGTTAAACACAGTAACCGATTAGGAATTATTTGCTGTTTACTCTTTTATTTAAGAAATCTAACCAAAATTCATCATCAACAACATTCTTGAATGTGATGTTACTATTATCTGATATGTATAATTTACTTAGAATCCAACATGAAGCAAAAATTGGATTAATCCGATTTGAATTATTTATTTCTCGTAAAAACAAAGATAAAAAATCATCTTTATTTTTCGAATTCTCCATTTTTTGAAATATGAGTGTTTTCATTATATTGGTTAAATCTAGCGTGGTACGTTCAGAAAACAAGAGTTCAATTTCATCCGTCAATGTTAGAGAACTGAAATTTACAGATTCACCTTTGTTATCGAAAGTAAAATCACGATTTGGTGTTGCAGTTATTAGTGGTAAAAATGAGTTAAGGACAGATAGATAAATTGTTTCAATAAAAATGTCATTATCTTTATTACCTTTACTTTCATTTCTATTTTTTTTTAATGAGTAAAATGCTTCACGACTATCACATTTAGCCTCATCTGCTAAGTTCGTTATATAGTAAAAATTGTTTAGTTTTTTTAATTGTCTATGAGCCTCATCTATTGCTATTTCAAGCGAATCTTCAATTGGTTTGATAGCATTTTTAGCCAGTTCCGAAATATATTGATCTGTGAGTTCACTGAATTTTTTTTTAATTGCGATTTCTATATTTTCCTTTTTAAACTCATCCTCGATTTTAGCTGCTATTTCACCCCGAATAAGTTTCACTTCATTAGAGAGAGTATTTTCCAATTCACTCTCAACTGAATCGATAGCAATTTTTAATTTGTTTTGAGCTTTATCTTCCTCTGCTTTTAGAGAACTACTAACTTTTTCATTCATACTATCAATTTGAGAATTTGTTGAGTATCCTAAAACGCCAGCAATCACAACAATAATAGTTACAAAACTCCCAAACAAACACCATAACAAAATTTTGTATTCCTTATATTGGTTGTTTAATAATACCTTTTGCTCATTATAAGAAAACAAAAGATCACTTTTTAATGATTCATAATTATTTTTTTCTTTATCCATTTTCTTTCCACCTTTTTTTATAGAGTGAAAAAATAACAGGATTAGGCAAGCTTAAGTCGTCTAACATAAACGTCCTGGCCAATTTTCCTATCCTCCAATAAGTTTATCTCGAAATCTTTTGAATGTTTTCAGTTTCTCCAATCGTTTAAGATTTTCAAGTGAGCGCGCTATCTTTATCGCATGTTCAACGTCTGTGTACCCTTTAACTGCAATTCCAAATTGGGAAAATACGCTATCCAATCTAGCTTTCGGATCTTTTTCCCGTTCAGGTTTCTTGACTCTTGGAACTGAAACGGGATGTTCGTCGGTGGACAGAAACTTCGATAAGACACGCTCATCAGCAAGAAGCCAGGCTTCAAGCATCTTTTCGATACAGATCAAGCAAATTCTCGGATCATCAAATTTAATGCCTACTTTTTCTAACGAGTCAAAAATCTGCTTGCGATCATCATGTCTGCATCCTTTGCCTTCATACTCTTCCCAATCGGGGAGTAAATCCCAGATAATAAAAACTTTATCGCACCCCTGTCCGAGAAGCAATGTTACCCATTTCCCGCAATCCTTCTTGAGAATAGGCTTTTTGTCACCAGGTATCGGCTCGATAATTTCAGCTTTGGGAAAGATCATTCGCGCCAAATGAGGAATGACCTTGATTTCAGCGCCTTCCGGGCCGCATTCGACAATGAAACCAGCCTTCACTTCAACGCTCCCTTATTGAACCGTCCGTGAGAATACAATTCACCAGGAGAAAAATCCTTAGTCCAATCCAAGATTTCTTTTTCTTCCGCTGGTCTCCAAAAATTAGGGCTCTCCCCATTTTTCCTTTCTGTCAAAATTATTGTCTGCAATGGTAACAAATCTAAAAAATACGGTGAGTGTGTAGTGGTAACAATCTGAGTTTTTCCTGATTTAGTTGCTGCACGGATTTCATCATATACGAGATGCATGGTTCGCGGATCAAGTCCGTTTTCGATCTCTTCGATGAAAATCACTGGAGAGGGTTCAGGATTGCGCAAAACAGCGAGTAATGCAAGTATCCTGATTGTTCCGGTCGAAAGCATCCAGCCTGGAATGTCATACTCTTTTTCTTTCATACGGATATACATCGCTCTCTGAATTTCCGAAGTCTCCACCGGCTGAAAGTCCTGTGAGTAATCAAGAACAAACCGCATGGTCTCAACAATGCCATTAAATACAACTACATTTTTTTCCCTGATGTAAGCAAGATATTGGGCAATATTAGAACCATCTCGGTTGAGTAGAAGCCTGCCTTCCACTGTCATTTTCTTTTGTGTGGGTATTCCCATCAAATCTGGGGTAAAATTGAGAAATTGCCAACTCAGCACAAAATTTCGGATATCACCCGATAAAGCACTTTGTCCAAGATCTACCTTACCATTATTGTTACCAAACGATGTTTTCAAAGTAAATCTACCATCATTTTCTCTATTCAAGGAAAAAAGATTTGCCCAGTCCGCTGATTCTTTTAAAATAAACTGGCCATTAAAACCCGGTTTCGTATCAATAACCATTTCTGTTTTAGCATTTTTTCCTGCTATCTTACCGGACCATTGAAATTTCAGCGGTCCTTCATGCAAACCGTCTGTTTTTTCTTTGTGTTTTGATTGCTTATTCCAGACATGCTCAAAACCGTACCATCGTGAAATAGCAGAGTCCAAACCTTCTGCCACAATGCTTCGATAAGTTTCTAAGCTTTCGATAAAACTGCTTTTCCCTGAGCCATTGTTTCCGATGAACACTGTCAATGGGGATAATGCTATTGATTTGCTGTTAATAATCGCTTTGAAATTCCTAATCTGTACTCGTTGTAAAAAAGGTGCGCACTTCATTTTATCAATCCCCTTTCAACATCCCTGTAAGCATTCCTCGCAGCCAGCTTCACCGGATCAGGCACTATTGGAAAAGTAGTAAGAATATAAGCAAATTCCTCTTCCGTCAAGCCATATAGATGAGCAATCAGGCCATCCAGTTCAGCTCGCAGCTTGGCTCGTTCCACTGGATCGGTTACACCATTGTTGTGGCTCTTGAGGCCAACTTCCTTGGCAAGATCGTCGAATTCAGAAGTGGTACAAATCAAGTGTGAGACTCTTTCTACAATCTGCTTAAGCACGGTATCTTTTTCGGTCAAGCGTGGGATAGGCAATTGATAAATATAGAACAAATTCACATTTTGAGAAACTTTCATTCTTAATAAAAAATCTATAACAACGCTATTTAAAATCCCACAAATTACTAGTTTGTTAATTGGAGATACACAAACATTACCTTCGATTGATACTGAATTTCCACAAAAAACTTTTGGGGGGATGATAGTGCTGACAAGAGTACGCTCATTCGTATTCGAAGCTACCGCTCTAATTCCAATTCTAATTTTCTGATAATCCGAACTCTGCCCTTTATCACTTTCTTTTCCTAATATTTCTTTCCGACCTTCATTTTCTATTACCCAATATCGAGGTTCAGCGTATCTATGTTCAAACTGCCAGATCATTTTTCCTTCATAAAGCGGTAACCGACCCTTACCGGGCTCAGTTTTAAAAAGATAGCTGTCATTTGTCATATGGAATTCACTTGAAAATTTTACATTCCACTTCCCAGGAATTTCTTCACCTAGCAAGGGGAATTTCAGCATCTTTTCAGCAATTATTAAATCAGTATCATTTTTAAACTCCATGACGGATAAGCTGTCTGGACATAACTTTCGGATTGTATTCACAGGTATGTACATGCGATTTTCAATAGAGTTTAAAAACATGAACAGTTCTTGAGGAGTGATAGCTTCTCTTGGGTTTATACGGAAGGCGCTTTCAATTATTTCAGTTACTCCACCTTTTGAAAAAACTAAAATGCAAAATTTTTGTGCATGATGTACGCTATCGAAAATAAATTTTTCATTAGATAGGCCAATCATTGATCTGAGTTTACATTGTGTAAATAACATTTCACGCAACTGTTTGCAACCCAAATCATTGTAGAGGCTAGCCGGGGTTAGCATTCCACACTGCCCACCTTCGCGTAGAAGATTGAAACATTGTTCTACGAAAATCTTATATAGGTTAATATCGCTCCCAATCTTTTTCCCGTTCACTATACTGATCTGATTTTTATACTGTTCAGAGGTGTGGAAAAAGAAGCTGACATGCGGATATCCGTTGAGATATTCCAGCCAAGCTTTACGGATGTCTAAGTCTTTGAGCAACTCAGCCTGTTCTTTTTCGAATTCCTTGATGTCCATTTTTTTCTTGGTTACCAATTCTGAATGTTGCTCGAAAAACTCCTTGGCATTTGACTTGAAAATCTCCCACGGAGGATTAGTAATAATCACATCAAAGCCGCCTTGCTTATGCATGATTTCATCAAACTCGAAACCCCAGTGGAAAGGCTTCAAATCTTCGATATCTTTTACTTTCAATGCCCGTTTAACTGATTTGCCTTCTTTATTTTTTTTTAGATCCCATGTAGCCTGATCAAACTTGATTTTGAGCTTGTTGATGAATTCACTGAGCAATATTAAATTGAGTGTATTGATGGCTCCATGTTTCTGGTGATCAATAGTGTCACGCATGCTGCTCAGATTGTCAGAATAACATGTAACATTGCGATAATTCCTGATTCTACGGTTTTTCTCTTCCAACACCTGCTTGTATGATTTTCCGAACATTTCCAGTTGTTGTACTTTGTCGAATTCATTTTCATCCACCCGCATTAAGCCAATCAGTGAATTACCGGTAAGAATATTGAAATCGATGTTTGGCAATGGCTCAAGCTGTTCTGTCTTCTCAGCCGAGGAAACTAAGGCCAAAAATAAACGGATCTTGGCAATTTCCACAGCTTCTTCCATGATGTCCACTCCAAACAAATTTTCAGTAATAATAGTCTTCTTGATATAATATCCAATGTTCGGATGTCTTCTCTCGATTTCCGAAAGCCATGCATTCAACCTATGATCATTGAGAAATTTGATTCTTCCGATCACAGCAGAATAGATATTCAGCAGGGTCTTCATCGCCGCCACCAGGAATGCGGCTGAACCACAAGCCGGATCTAATATACGCAATTTAGGCAGCGTGTCCTGTGTCAGCCGCCAGCATAGGTCAGCATCCAAACGGAGCAATAAGTCACCGATATTTGTGAAATTCTTTCCCATAGCATTAACTCGATCAAGGAGAAGGCGATGGATGGTGCGTTCACACAGGTATTCAGTGATTTCCGGCCTAGTGTAGTAAGCTCCAAATGCTTTCTGGTTGATATATTTCTCGAAGATGTACCCCAACACGTCCGGATTAATCTCATCATCTTTCCCACCTGGAATATCATTGAGGTTCCAGGAATACCGAGTGAAGAGTGCATAAAGGTTTTCAAAGGCCTGGTCTGGTATGAAGATCTTGTCTTTAAATTCCTGTTCAATCTGATGTGGCAGGAACAACCCTCCGTTAAGATACTTGATTTCGCCAAGTAATTTCAGAGCTTCAGCGGAGCGTTTATCTTTGGGCTTGGCAAACCCTTCAAAGAACAAGGCATTCAGGAATCGCTTATGATACTGGTCTTTGCCGCGTTTCTTAGAATCAGCGAGTTTGTTCTGGAGATAATCTTTGTCCCCATTATCGAGAAAATACTTGTTCTGCAGAAAATAAATAAACATCAGACGGTTAAGAAGCACAGAAGCATACCAGTGCCTCAAACGCTCGTCAGGAATGCCTTCGATCAGATCCACGAATTCCAGATGCTGCAAATGGAATTCATTGTAAAATTTCTTGGTGACTCGCTCGATCTCAAGCGCTTGTTTTAATCTGCTTAGAACTTCCAGCAGAGACACATCCCCTGTTTTCTCATCGAAATCAACGAGTTCGAACACCAAAGAGCCGAGCTTACTTAGAAACAGATCTCCAGGCTGCCCTTTGACAAAGATGTGGTCCATCGGAAATTTTTTACTGTCCTGCCGTTTCACCCAGTACCACATGCTCTGAGTCTGATCAGAATCCATGAATATTATCAGATTTTCATGATACTTCGCCGAAATCTCTTTATGAATATTCAATCTTGTCTTGGCGTCTGGAATACCGCCTTTTACCGAACTGATTTCGAAAACAACTACTCCGGTTAATTGAGCTATCTGTCTGACAGAGAAATCCTGTTCCAATTGTAGTTTTGTTGTCGCAGCTGATGAAGGATTTGACCATCCCAGTTCTTCGATGAAAAGACCTTTGAAATCGAATTCATTTAAATGTTTGCGGGCTTTTTCAAGGTTCAGTTTCATCGGTCGTTCTCCTGTTTTTCATCCATCAGACCCATGGAGCAGATGATCTTGGGTTCTTTAGGTTCCTGATCTTCCTCAACAATGCACAATCGGTCTTCTTCTCTTAGAGAATACACAAGTTTAACCAGTTCCTGGTCGCTAAGACCACTGCGGATTTGTCTGTTAAGAATGTCGGTTGCTATTTGTCTGAAAGGGAAACGAAAAATTTCTTTCAAGACTTTGTCAAGATTAGGAGGTTCGAAAAGAGTTCCTTGAGTTTCTTCTCCGTAATGCTTTAATCGCTCGTACACTTTAAATTTCGCCCCAGATGCCCTACCCAATTGGCCGCCCTGGGTTTTCTCTTCTTCAATCACCAGCTTCACTGCAGATTTTACCAGATCGTGATGTTCAGGCATCCGCTCAAGTGCTGGAGTGTCAGGCAAGCACTCAGCTGCTTTTAGTATCGCAAGTTGAGATTCAGTCACGCTTGTACCCTGCCGATCCATCCAAACCAAAGTGTCATTATCATTTTCTGTTTTAAAATACGCTAAAATACCTTCCGGTTCCTTTGCAGAAGTTTGGAAAGGTTTGGAGGAGTATATAATCTGTGGAAGGTCACGGACTGTCTTTTCGATTTTAGGATCTTTGTCAATCGCGTTTTTCCAGATTTGATAAGCATAGGACCCTAGATCCACTTCATTGTCTTCGCCTTCGTCCAAAATCCCTGATTTCTCGCTATATAGATCCATTATGATTTGCTCGTTACCTTCATCTTCAAAAAACGATTCGTCTGTGCCTACCACTTCAGCGTTTTCCTGCAATCTTTTCTTTACTCTCGAACGAAGTTTGATAATTTTCTCCACACCATCAGCAGGTAGGAAAGAGTAGCAAGAAATGCTTTCCGCTTTTTGTCCGATACGATCCACACGGCCAACCCGCTGAATAAGTCGGATGATAGCCCAGGGCAAGTCATAATTAACGACTATCGAACAGTCCTGCAAGTTCTGACCTTCCGAAAGAACGTCAGTAGCAATCAAAACTCTTAGTTCATCTTCAGGTTTGATCTTTCCTCTTTTTTCATTACTTACAGGACTGAACTTGATTGCAAAAGAAGTGGGATCATCGCAATCTCCGGTAACTCCAGAAATGCAAGTAATCCCCTGATTTTTCAATTCCTTTTCCAGATAGCGGACTGTATCTGCAAACTGTGTGAAAACGAGAATTTTTTGAGAAGCGTGTTTGACTTCAAGCAACTCGAAAAGAGTCTTCAGTTTATTATCTTTACGGGAATCCCACTTACCACTGTTTTGAAGGATCAGGAGCAATTTCTTGGAATCAGATTTCAGATCCTTGATTAATGCTTTGTCAAATAGTTCCGACCTCAGCCATTTAAAACGCTTGGGTTGGTCTATCCTGTATGTTTCATAAATTTCCTGAGCTCTTTCTTTTAACACATCTTCATCTACCGAAAAATTGTTGTCCGAGGATTTCTTTTTTTTCATTTCTGTTTCGAAAAATTCAGCGTTCCCATCACCTAATTCGTTGTCTTCATCTTCATTTCTACTGTCCAGGGTCCAGATATCTTGTGTGCCAAGTGGTAGCACTAGGTGGTTTTCAAGAGCATGCAAATATACGTAATTTCTTAGAATATGGCGTTCCAAGGACAATAAGAAGGAATACCCGCTGCTCTCCAGTCTTTTAAAAAGATTGGTTCTGCAAAACCCCATCAAGCGTTTACCTGCACGAGACAGATCCTTGATAGTCTCATCTTCCGATGTCGTGTGGGTGGTATTAAAACCCGGAATAATATAATTCCCCAATCCATATCTGGGCAGTGTTAGAGAATTAATCGTATCAACAACATCCTGGGAGTATAGGCGAGCATATAGATCACTTTTGGAATTTTCATCATTCTTGAACCGGACTGTCTTAGGAATTCGTTCGGGAAAGTAAGATCGAGTCCCATCCGAGAAAGTAAGATACTTGCGCTTTGATTCAGGATCTGTTTCTGCATAATTATCTTGAATGAAACTCCTTGTCCTTCTCACCAAATAGAGCCTCATTAAGTCACGCCAATCGTCAGGAAATTCGCTTTTTTCAAAAGCCGAAATGGAGTGGATGGGGCACTGATGTCTTTTCTTGAATTCCGGTTCGCCTATTGAGCGAAGCAGCTTTTCGGGGCGTATGCCCAGGTTTGTATCTTCTTCAATGAAAAGCCGTAATTGGTTGGAAAGGTCAAGATAAGTTTTGTTGTAGGGTGTAGCGGAAAGAAGAATGCATCTGCAATCATTCCTGTGAATGTAGTCTTGAATTGCTTTATATCTCTTCCCACCTTTGTTTCTAAGATTGTGTGATTCATCAATCAAGATCAGCCTGTATAAACGGGGCAGTTCCAAATTGTCCGAGAATTGGCTGATCGACAGAACCTTGCCTTTCAGTTTATATTTTTCCCTGTAATGTTCCCACATTCCGACAAGGTTCTTAGGACAGATGATGAGAGTTTCAAGATCAAAGTCATTTTCAATGATCTTGGCCACAGCGGCAGCCATCAAGGTTTTTCCCAGACCGACCACATCGCCGATTAGGACTCCGCCTCGCTTATTGATGTGATGCGCAGCTATCTTGACTGCTGCTTTCTGGAAATCGAAGAGCAGGTAATCGAATTCAGCAGGAATCTTGAATTCCTGCAAGCCCTCTCGGGCTTCGTAAGAAAGATGATAGGCAATTTTTAAGTAAATATGATAAGGAGGAACTGTCACACTCCTGGCCCAGCTCTCTTCTATGATCTCCAGCAATTCTTTTGAAATGTCTATGCATTGATTGTCGTTCCAGCGGTCTTCAAACCAAAGTGCCAGTTTCTCGCAAGTATCGCAATCCGTGAGCTCAACGTTAAGCTCTCCCTGATTAGCCAAACCGGCAAATGTCAGATTGCTGCTGCCCAGGTACCCGATTTTCGGATTGACTGGGTCAGGTCTGAACAGCAGGTAAAGCTTGGCATGCAACTGATGCCTGAGAAAGAGTTTGATGACTACCTTGTTGTTTCTGATCTGTGCGGCAAGCCGTCGAAGTCCTATTTCATCAGTAGCAGATGGCGCGCCATAACACAACTGCTCCTTGAAATCTTGCGCTATTTTCTTTTTCAGTCGTGCAATAGTCTGCCTGTCTAAGGTCTCAGCCTTTTCGAATAAACTCAAAGAGGCTTTCAGGTCATCTTCAGGAAGTTGCTGCATCCCGACCAGCAGTCGGCAGCAATGACCTTCGCCTCCTTGCCACTGTTCGACGAACGAATCGATCTGTTTCCAGCCGCGCAGGTTAAAATACCCCACGCAAAAATCAGCCCTTTCCGAGACAGTGATTGTAGTGCGCAGAGCTTCTAGAAGACCATGTTCAATGTTGTCGAAAATACGGGGCAAGTGAACCTCAATAGTAATTTTTATTGTTGTGTTTGATTTTACCTTAATTCATCCGGAAAATCGAATTTACTAAAGTTGGAACTAATCCTAATCAGCTAACAGAACTTGTCACACTTTGTGATAAGTTCACATTAGTTCTGTTTCTAATTTATTTACTTCGCGAGGATATTCGATTAAAATTTCCCATCAGGAGGAATCATGAATCTTGTAATCGATGAACGATCGACCATCATTGATATCGTGAATGCAATAGGGATTTACGCAGACCGCAGGGACTTCGAAAAACTGGAAAAACTCTTTGCCGACGAAGTGTATGTTGATTACACTTCACTCAATGGAGGAACTCCGGCCAGGGTAAAAAATACCGAATTGATCGAAGCCTGGAAGAAGATTCTACCCGGATTTGCAGCCACCCAGCATCTGATCACCAACCATCAGGTAACGCTCAGATACACTTCAGCCGAATGCCTGTCTTCAGTCTGTGCCACCCATTATCTGCCTGACCCGGCCGGGAAGGACACCTGGACTATAATGGGGTTTTATGAGCATCAACTCTCCAAATCCACCTTTACAGGCTGGAAAGTGGACTCGCTGAAGCTTACTGTGACAATGAGTCTAGGTAATCCGGAACTGCTGAAAAAAGCTCAGGAAAAATCATTTGAGCGGTAAAATTCAGGTAATTTGATTAAACCCTAATCAAATCTGTTCAAAAAAGCAGCAGGAAATCTTCACTGATTAAAAACCTGTCAGAATTTCATCCTTTAACTGGAAATCCAATCATTCCGGACTCTCCAACCTACCAACTTACCAACCTCTTGGGTTGTTTTAAAAGCTCTGGTATGAAGTTTGCTATATTTTATCCAACCGGAGGTTAAGATGGTGCTTTGCCTGACAGAAAATTTTGAAAAGATCAATCAGATAATTGAGATTC